>CAVGKO010000084.1:0-7329 GCA_963629885.1 Anaerobutyricum sp. | reverse complement strand
GCACCGGGTCGGAATTATCTCCTGCAAAGTGTTTGGGCTCGGCATCGGGGTGGTTTTTTGCTCCTGCAAAGTGTTTGGGCGCGGCACCGGGGTGGTTTTTTGCTCCTGCAAAATGTTTTTCTTCTTGCAATAGGTTGGGGCGGGTGTGCTTTTGGCCTTGAAATCTGATTATCTTTGCCACGGAAAAGAAACAGAAGCACATAGAAAGAATCAAATCAAAATAAAAACGAAGAAAAACATGAAGAGAAAAAGACTATCGGCTCTCGTCTTGTCTGCCTTGTTGGTGGGAGCGGGGGCGCCGGCCGTGGCTGCTTCGGAAAGCGAAGCGTTTGATGCGGTGGAGTATGTGATGCCGTTGATGGGCTCGCAGTCCACCTTTGAACTATCTACCGGCAACACTTATCCGGCTGTTGCACGCCCCTGGGGAATGAACTTCTGGACGCCTCAGACGGGTAAGATGGGCGACGGATGGCAGTATATGTATACGGCAAACAAGATTCGCGGGTTCAAGCAGACCCACCAGCCCAGTCCGTGGATTAACGACTACGGGCAGTTTGTCATCATGCCGGTGGTGGGAGCCCCGGTGTTCGACCAAGACAAGCGTGCCAGCTGGTTTTCGCATAAGAGCGAGGTGTCGAAGCCTTACTACTATAAGACATACCTTGCGGAGCACGATGTGGTGACAGAGCTGACGCCCACCGACCGTGCTGCCTTGTTCCGCTTCACTTATCCGGAGAACGACAAGTCATATGTTGTGGTGGATGCCCTCGACAAGGGCTCTTACATCAAGGTTATCCCCGGGGAGAACAAGATTATCGGCTATTCAACGAAGAACAGCGGCGGCGTGCCCGAGAACTTCAAGAACTACTTCGTCATTGTGTTCGACAAGCCCTTTACCTACCAGGCAACCTTCTCCGACAGTATCCTCTATGAGGGCAACGTGGAGCATAGGGCCGACCATGTGGGGGCGGTGATAGGTTTCAAGACACATAAAGGCGAGAAGGTGCATGCCCGGGTGGCTTCGTCGTTCATAAGCTTCGACCAAGCCGAGATAAACCTCAAAGAACTGGGTGGCGACGGCTTCGAAGCATTGGTTAACAAAGGCAAGAAGGCATGGAACGATGTGCTCGGACGGATTGAGGTGGAAGGCGGCACAATCGACCAATACCGCACCTTCTATTCCTGCATGTATCGTTCGCTGCTCTTCCCGCGTAAGTTCTACGAGGTGGATGCCTCGGGAAAGATTGTGCACTATAGCCCTTACAACGGCGAGGTGTGCCCCGGCTACTTGTTTACCGACACCGGCTTTTGGGATACCTTCCGTGCTTTGTTCCCCTTCCTCAACCTCATGTTCCCGTCGATGAACAAAGAGATGCAGGAGGGACTCATCAATACATACAAAGAGAGCGGCTTCTTTCCCGAATGGGCAAGTCCGGGCCATCGCGACTGCATGGTGGGCAACAACTCGGCGTCTATCCTCGTGGATGCATATATGAAGGGAGTGAGGGTTGACGACCTCGAGACGCTCTACAAGGGATTGATTCACGGCACGGAGAATGTTCATCCCAAGGTTCACTCCACCGGCCGCCTGGGGTATGACTACTACAACAAGCTCGGCTATGTGCCCTACGATGTCAAGATTAACGAGAATGCAGCCCGCACACTGGAGTATGCCTACGACGATTGGTGCATCTGGCGTCTTGCCAAAGAGCTGAAGCGCCCGAAGAAAGAGATTGACCTATTTGCCAAACGTGCCATGAACTACAAGAACCTCTTCGACAAGGAGAGCAAGCTGATGCGCGGCAGGAATGCCGACGGCACCTTCCAGTCTCCCTTCTCGCCTCTGAAGTGGGGCGATGCCTTTACGGAGGGCAACAGCTGGCACTACACATGGTCGGTGTTCCACGACCCGCAAGGGCTGATAGACCTCATGGGTGGCAAGGATACATTCATCATGATGCTCGACTCGGTGTTCACCGTTCCGCCCTTGTTCGACGAGAGCTACTACGGCGGGGTTATCCACGAGATTCGTGAGATGCAGATTATGAATATGGGCAACTATGCCCACGGCAACCAGCCGATACAGCATATGATATACATGTATAACTACGGCGGACAGCCTTGGAAGGCCCAGCGTTGGGTGCGCGAGACGATGAACAAGATGTATACCCCCACGCCCGACGGCTATTGTGGCGACGAAGACAACGGGCAGACCTCTGCCTGGTATGTGTTCTCTGCCCTCGGCTTCTATCCCGTGGCTCCGGGTACCAACCAGTATGTGATGGGTGCACCTCTGTTCAAGAAGGTAACATTACACTTCGAGAACGGTAAGGACTTCGTGATTAATGCGCCCGAGAACAGCGATGAGAACTTCTACATCGAGTCCGTCTCGTGGAACGGCAAGGACTATACGAAGAACTATCTCGACCACTATGAGATGATGAAGGGCGGAGTGCTCAACATCAAGATGAGCGACAAACCCAACCTCAACAGAGGCACCGCTACGGACGACCTCCCGTATTCATTCTCCATCGACGAAAAGAAAAAGAAATAACCAATTAATCCATGAAGAGTATGAAAAGTAACAAGCAATGGATAATGGCAGGCATCGCTGTATGCCTGCTCTCAGCCTCCTGCCAAAATGCGGAGCAGACAAATAATGTGGAGACCGACTACGTCTCGTATGTAGACCCTTACATCGGGTCGGGTGAACACGGACATGTGTTCGTTGGAGCAAGTGTCCCCTTCGGTGCCGTGCAGCTCGGTCCGACTAACATCAATAAGGGATGGGACTGGTGCTCGGGATATCATTATTCCGACAGTGTGTTGATAGGTTTCAGCCATACACACCTTAGCGGCACGGGCTGTGCCGACCTTGGAGATATCCTTCTTATGCCATTCACCGGCGAGGTGCGTACTGCCCGTGGCGAACAAGACAACATAGAGGGCGCATGCTCCTCTTACTATAAGCACGAGAACGAGGCAGTGAGCCCGGGATACTACTCTTTGCTGCTGGATAACGGTGTCCGCGCCGAACTTACTGCCACCGAGAGGGTGGGTATGCATCACTACACCTTCCCCAAAGACCAACCCTCCCGTCTGCTTATCAACCTCAAGGAAGGCATCGGCGACCGTTCGTACGACACTTATCTGAAGAAGATAGACGACCGTACGATAGAAGGCTACCGCTTCTCGCACGGATGGAGCCCGCAGCACAAGGTGTTCTTCCATATGACCTTCGACCAGCCCTTCGCCTCGTTGGATGTGTTCAACGACGATGAGCCCGCCGGGAGCGACAACCTCACGGGCGAGAAGGTGAAAGGGGTTGTGTCGTTCAAAGAGGGCCTCGAGGATGTGCAGGTGAAGGTTGCCATCTCTTCCGTAAGCTGCGAGAATGCCGCAAAGAACATGGAGGCTGAGCTGCCCCACTGGGATTTCGACCAGGTGCACAAAGACGCAGTGGACAAATGGAACGACCAGTTGGCTTGCGTGGCAATAGATACACCCGACGAACGGGCAAAGAAAATCTTCTATACCTCCGTCTACCATATGTTCATTGCCCCCACGCTCTATTGCGATGTCAACGGCGAGTTCCGCGGACAAGACGACAAGGTGTATACCAACAACACTTGGACAAACTATTCCACCTTCTCTCTTTGGGATACCTATCGCACATTGAATCCTCTCTACACCATCGTTGCTCCGGAGAAGATGAACGACATCATCAATTCTTTCCTCAGCATATACGACCAGCAGGGCAAGCTCCCGATATGGCACTTGGTGGGTGGCGAAACCAACTGTATGCCGGGCTATAGCTCAGTGCCCATCATTGCCGATGCCTACTTGAAGGGCTTCGACGGCTTTGATGCCGAGCGCGCCCTCCAAGCCATGAAGGCCACTGCCACCAATATGAAGCAGAACGGCGTTCCCTACGTGCTGGAGAAGGGCTACATCCCTTGCGACAAGGTGCACGAGGCTACCTCCATCGCCATGGAATATGCTGCCGACGACTGGGGTACGGCTCTTATGGCAAAGAAGATGGGCAAGCAGGAAGACTATGAGACCTATCTCAAACGTGGTAAGTATTATGCACAATACTACGACCGCGACATCCGCTTTGTTCGTCCCCTTATGGACGACGGCAGCCGACGCACGCCCTACGACCCCTTCCGTTCGGTATACGGAGTGGGCGACTTTACTGAAGGCACAGGTTGGCAGTACACCTTCTTTGTTCCCCAACATCCGGAAGGACTGATAGAGATTCTCGGTGGCGACGCTGCCTTTGTTGCCCGTCTCGACTCTTTGTTCATCGTGGAGGGTGACATGGGAGAGAAGGCCTCGAGCGATATCACCGGTCTGATTGGTCAGTATGCCCACGGCAACGAGCCGAGCCATCACGTGGCTTATCTCTATCCTTACGCCGGAGAGCAGTGGAAGACTGCCGAGAAGGTGCGCTACATCCAGGATGTGTTCTACACCGACCAGCCGGATGGAATCATCGGCAACGAAGACTGCGGACAGATGTCGGCATGGCATGTGATGTCTGCCCTCGGTTTCTATCAGGTGAATCCTTCCAACGGTGTGTTTGTGTTTGGCAGTCCGCAGTTCGCCAAAGCTTCCATTCGTTTGGCTGGCGGAAAGACTTTCGATGTGGTTGCCGAGAACAACAGCAAGGATAATATCTATATCCAGTCTGCTTCGCTCAACGGGAAACCGTATGAGAAGTCCTACATAACCTACGAGGATATAATGAAGGGTGGCTGTCTAAGTTTTGTCATGGGAAATACTCCTAACAAACAATTCGGCTCAGCGCCCGAGAACCGTCCGAAGTCGGCTGAATAACCCAACAAAAACCGGAAGATATGAACAAAATATTTAAGACAACCCTCCTGGGTTCGGCTCTCATCCTCATGCTGGGGGCTTGCTCTCCCGGCTCCGATACTGCCTCCACGCAGTGCAGCCCGGTGGACTACGTGAATCCGTATATGGGCAACATCAGCCACTTGCTGGTGCCTACCTATCCCACAGTGCATCTCCCCAACAGCATGCTGCGCGTTTATCCGGGGCGTGCCGATTATACCGGCGACCGTCTGAGCGGACTGCCAATCATCGTGACCAGCCATCGCGGACGCTCTGCCTTCAACCTTAGCCCTTATCAGGGAGACGAGTCGGGCCTAAAGCCGGTAATCACCTATAGCTACGACAGGGAACATATCCATCCCTATAGCTATCAAGTCTATCTCGACGACAACAATATCGACGTAGATTTTGCTCCCTCGCATCAGAGTGCAGTCTATGGCTTAACCTTCGAAGGCGAAGGCCCTGCCTACTTGGTGTTCAACAGTTGCGGCGGACAGCTTAAGAGCGACGGGAAAAGCATCAGCGGTTACCAGTTTGTTGACTCCAAGACCAAGGTCTACCTCTATGCCGAAACCGACAAAGCCCCGCAGCAATGCGGCACGGTGGGCGACGACGGCGTGAAATACGGCAATATGTCGGCAGAAGGGGATATGGCAGCCATTGTTCTTGCCTTTGGAAACAATGTGGAGAAGATTGGTGTACGCTATGGCATCTCCTTCATCAGCGAAGAGCAGGCAAAGAAGAACCTCGAGCGTGAGATACATGACTACGACGTGGCAGCCGTTGCCTCTCTTGCCCGCGACAAATGGAATGAGGCTCTTGGCAAGATTGAGGTGCAAGGCGCAACGGAAGACGACAAGGCAGTGTTCTACACCTCCCTCTATCGTGTCCACGAACGCCCAATCAACCTTAGCGAAGACGGGCATTACTATAGCGCCTTCGACGGCAAGGTGCACGATGATGGGGGTCACCCGTTCTATACCGACGACTGGATTTGGGACACCTATCGCGCAGCCCATCCGTTGCGTATCCTGATTGACAACGAACGCGAGACCGACATTATCAACTCCTACCTCCTGATGGCAGAGCAGATGGGTAACAACTGGATGCCTACCTTCCCGGAGGTGACGGGCGACTCGCGAAGGATGAACTCCAACCATGCCGTGGCTACCGTGATTGATGCCTGGCGAAAGGGCATTCACGGCTTCGACCTCGAGAAGGCTTACGAGGCAGCACGCAAAGGCATCGAGGAGAAGACCTTGATTCCTTGGTCGGCAGCCCCTGCCGGATGGCTCGACGATTTCTACAAGCAACACGGCTACATCCCGGCTTTGCATCCCGGCGAGGAGGAAACGGTTGCCAACGTATCCAAATGGGAGAAACGTCAGCCGGTGGCTGTTACCCTCGGGACGGCTTACGACCAATGGTGCCTCTCTCAAATAGCTGCCGAGCTGGGCAAGGCGGACGATGCCCGTAAATATCTCTCGGCTTCCTACAACTATCGTAATGTGTTCAACCCCGATACGCGTTTCTTCCACCCGAAGGACAAGGACGGGAAGTTTATCCTCCCCATGGACTACCGCTATGATGGCGGACTGGGTGTGCGCGACTACTACGACGAGAACAACGGCTACGTGTATCGCTGGGACGTGCAGCACAACATCGGCGACCTAATCTCCCTGATTGGTGGCAACGAAGTATTTGTCTCGGCACTCGATTCCATGTTCAACGAGCCCCTGGGTATGTCGAAGTGGAGCTTCTATTCATTCCTTCCGGACCATACCGGCAATGTGGGTATGTTTTCTATGGCAAACGAGCCGAGCATGCATATCCCATACCTTTATAATTATGCCGGACAGCCATGGAAGACTCAGAAACGTATCCGCACCTTGCTCAACCAGTGGTATCGCAACGACCTCATGGGGCTTCCCGGTGACGAAGACGGCGGTGGCATGTCTGCCTTTGTTGTGTTCAGCCAGATGGGCTTCTATCCCGTTACGCCCGGCTCGCCTACATATAATATAGGTAGCCCGATGTTTACCCACGTGAAGATGGACCTTGGTGGAGGCAAGACGTTTGAGATAATAGCTCACAACGCCTCGTCGGAAAACAAATACGTGCAGTCCGCACGCTTGAACGGCAAGGAACTTAATCAGCCGTGGTTCAATCATAGCGACATCGCCGAGGGCGGTCTGCTTGAGCTTGAGATGGGCCCCAAAGCCAATAAGGCATGGGGAACCAAAACACCCCCTCCCTCCGCCGACCCGATGCCATGATAATGGATAAGCAAAAACGAATTGGTTAACCGATTTGCCGGAATTGGTTAACCGTTTCGACCAAATTGGTTAACCAATTCGTTTTCGTTGTTCTTCTCTCCCTCTTGTCTCGCCGCCTTTTCCCATCATTTTTTACTGGCTAAAGGGGTCGAATTCGACCCCCTTAGAAAGAAGCCGGCACCAATGCTTTTAC
>CAVGKO010000083.1:0-7365 GCA_963629885.1 Anaerobutyricum sp. | reverse complement strand
TCTTCTTACCGAGAAGGGGGTTAAGCGCGTCGACGTGTTCTCCGAAGATGGCAAGTTGCAACGCTCGTACCCCATGGCAGAGGCGCCTACAGGTATCCTTCTGGATGGCGACAAAGCGTATGTGACAACCTTCGAGAACGGCGTGGGTAAGTTGCAGACCCTCTCGCTTGCCTCAGGCGAGGTGACGGGCACAGTGGTTACCGGCTCCGGTGCCTGCTACCCCATGTTCTCTTCGGATAAGAAATTGGTATACGTATGCAACCAGTTTAGTGCAACGGTGACGGAGGTAGACCCCGCGGCTCAGAAGGTGCTACGCACAGTGAAGGTGTTGCGCGAGCCCAAGTCCGCCGTGTTTAGCAAAGACGGCAAGTATCTCTATGTTGCCAACTTCCTCCCCTCGCAGCGTGCCGACGTGGATTATGTTGCTGCCTGCGTATCGGTGATAGAGATGGACGGCTTCACGAAGGTGAAAGACATCAAGCTGGCCAACGGAAGTAACGCCCTCCGTGGTATCTGCATCACGCCCGACGGCAAGTATGTATACGTTTCCCACAACCTCGGCCGTTTTGCCGTGCCTACCTCACAGCTGCAGCAAGGCTGGATGAACACGAGTGCCTTCAGTGTTATCGACACCGAGAAGCAGGAGTTTGTAGGGGCTGTTGTGGTTGATGAGCCGGAACGCGGTGCAGCAGGTATATGGAGCATCGCTTGCGACGACAACAATATCTATATCTCTCACTCCGGAACACACGAGGTCAGCGTTATCGACCAAGCTGCCCTCCGCGAGAAGTTTGAGGCTTATCCCAACAAGGCGATGCTTGACTACGACCTCAACTTCCTCTACGGTATCCGCGAGCGTATCCCGCTTCAGGGTAACGGTCCGCGATGTATGGTGCTCGCCGGCGGCAAGCTGTTTGTGCCGACCTACTTTGCCGACGTGCTCAACGTGATGAATACCGACACCCGTGAGGTTACCTCCGTGGAACTTAACCCAGGACGTACGGAGACAGATATCAATAAGGGTGAGCGCTACTTCAACGACGCTTCCCACTGCTTCCAGAATTGGCAGAGCTGCAACGGTTGCCACCCGGGCGACGGACGCAACGACGGTATGAACTGGGACCTTATGAACGACGGCGTGGGTAACCCCAAGAATTGTAAGAGCATGCTCTTTGCCCACGTGACACCTCCCAATATGATTTCCGGTATACGTGCCCATGCTGAGGCTGCCGTGAGAGCTGGCTTCAACTTTATACAGTTCTTCGACGTAACCGAGGAAGATGCTCTTTGTGTGGATGCTTACATGAAGGCTTTGACCCCCGTGCCCAGTCCTTACCTGGTAAACGGCGAGCTCTCCGACAAGGCGAAAGAGGGACGTAAGGTGTTCGAGAAACTGAAATGCGGCGATTGCCATAGCGGACCATACTACACCGATATGAAATATCACCGCATAGGCGAGGATGTTGAGTTTGAAAAAGGATGGGATACCCCGACGCTGAGAGAGGTTTGGCGTACGGCTCCTTACCTCTTCGACGGACGTGCCGCCACAATGGAGGATGTATTCAAAGAACATAAACACGGGATAGACAAGAAAGTATCGGACGAAGAAATCGATGCGTTGGTTGAATATGTGAACTCACTCTAAAAAGAGAACTTGATGAATTATTGCGACAAGATACACTACGGTATTTATTCCATAGAGAAGGCAGACTTCAGCGAAATGGTGGAGGGCCTGCTTGCCCAATTGCCGCGTGAAAGGAAGATGCTGAGACTGGTGTTCTTTGGTGCACCGAGCGACAATAACCAATATGTTGAGCGCCGCGGTGTGTTGCGTGATAAGATGCACGCCTGCTTTGGCGACAACGAGCCGGTGCTGACCTACGTGTCGCAGCCGTCACTCAACGGAGGACTGGTGCTCGAAGCGCATATGTATTCTCCCGACAAGGATGAGGTCATTGCCTACAAACATCTTGGCGACCTCCCGTACGTGATTATAACCAACGACTGCGGACGTTTCCTCTTTGCCGGAGGTTTTCATGGCGACGTTATCCGTCACGGGATGGAGCAGCAGTCGAAAGAGGTGTTTCGCCATGTGGCAGAGGTGATGGAGAAGGAGGGTTTCCCTATCAACAGCATCGTTCGCCAGTGGAACTACATCGAGCAAATCACTGCCTTCGACGGTGCGGACCAGCACTACCAGATTCTCAACAACGCCCGTAGCGAGTATTATGCCGCCACGACGTGGGAGAACGGATACCCCGCAGCAACGGGCATAGGTGCAAATCTCGGAGGCTTGTTGGTGGATTTGGATGCCGCCGTGTTTCTGAAGCCGGAGTGCTACGCCACGCCGATAGACAACAAGCTGCAGGTGGCTGCGCATGCCTACTCCGACGGAGTGCTCGAGGCTGCCAAAAGCAAGAAGACAACACCGAAGTTCGAGCGCGCCAAGAGCATGACGTTCGATGGCCGCAAGATTATATATGTATCAGGCACGGCTGCCATTCGCGGCGAAGAGAGCTTGAAGGGCGTTGGCTTGGAGCGTCAGCTTCATACCACGATGGAAAACATAGCGGAGCTCACCGGCGATGCCCCCCTTAAGATGCTTAGGGTTTATCTCAAAGACAAATCCTTCTACGATGAGGCGGCACGGCTGATGAAAACCTACGGACCGGATATACCTATATCATATATGTGGGCGGACGTGTGTCGCGAGGAGTTGCTGATAGAGATAGAAGGGATAGCGATAAAGTAGTCCTCCCATGAGAGAGAAGACAAATAGTATTAACAATAAAATATGAATGAAATGGAAAAGTTTAATTTGAAAATGATGGTCATGGGGCTGGCATTATGCTCTATGGTTGCTTGTGGCGGAAACACTGCCAACAAGACTGCAGACGAGAATGAATGTTGCGCAGAACAAACCAATTGTAATAACACTAATAGTAATAAAGAGATGAAGTATTCTAAAAAGTACACGAATGCCGATTTCTACAAAGACGGCAAATTCGACCAGAAGGTGGCTATCGAAGCCATGAAAGACATGTTTAAGTTCTACGACGTACCTTTCACCGAATTGATGGAGAAAGATATGTGGGTTACTGATTTCGGTTTGGGCGATTTCGAAAACGTTGGTATGGGTGGTATCTTCTGGATTAACGACCCGAAGTACGGCTATTTTGCTCACGCTATCTACCTGCTCCCGGGACAGATGATTCCCGAGCATGCTCACGTAAAGACAGAGTATCCTGCAAAGCATGAATCATGGATGGTTGAGAAGGGCTGGATTTACAACTTCTCGGTTATTGGCGACGAAACTCCCAATGCTCCGAAAATCCCCGCAACTCACGGACCTATTAAGAGCAAGAACTTTGCTATCCAGAAGGTGGGCGAAGTATTGCGTTTGAAAGAACTGGAATCGTTCCACTTCATGATGGCCGGTCCTGAAGGCGCTATCGTTGACGAGTGGGCATGCTATCACGACAATGCAGGTCTTCGCTTCACAAACCCGAAGGCTGCTCTCTAATTTGTGTCTTAGTTGCTAATCCCTTATTTGACTAAATGCATGAATAAATATTTTTTATTGGTATCACTCTTGTCTGCATCTTTCTTTGTTGCGGCTGCGCCGAAGCAAAAAAAGGTGGAGACATGGATTGATGCTTCAATCAAAGCAAAAACGGAACTGCATGCTACGCTTCAGAAGGCCAATATGCCGGTTATCTCCACATGGAAGAAGCGTAAGGAAAGTGCAGAGCCTTTTGCTGTGGATTTGAAAGGCGTAGATAAGCTGGTGCTTATCACAGCCGGAGGTCCCGATGGTACTGACAACGACCAGGCCATTTGGGGTAACGCCCGCCTTATCAAGGCTGACGGTACTTCCGTTTGGCTCGACGAAGTTCCCTTCGAATATGGTGTTGCCGGTTGGGCTAAACCAAAAATGAATATCAACGCTTACGACCATGAGATTTTCATCGCCGGCAAGGAATACAAGCACGGCGTGTTCTGTCATGCAAACGGAACGTTGGTATATCCTATCAATGGCCAATACGTCCGCTTCGAAGCCGAAGTGGGTGTTGAGGATACGTCTCCCGGCGGTAGCGTATATTTCCAGGCACTCAACGTTGTCCCGAAATTCGTTGCCGACGAGCTTATCGCCAAATATCCGGCTCAGATTGGTGTACTGGGTACACTTATGGGCGGCTTGGACACTTGGCTGATTACTCCCGATGCCTCTGTTGAGAAGCAGGCGGTGGAGACCATGATTGGACGCCTCAAGGATGGTTCTTACTACAAAGACGTCGTTGGGCAGATTGCCAATGAGAAGGACGTAACAACCCAGAGCCGCAAGTATCTGGAATTGTTCGAAGAGCTTCAGGATATCTATGCCTTGCAGGGCGACCTGGAATGGTTGGACATCGAGGCTGTGAAGTTGGCTTTTGCCGACATGAGCAAGAACAAGAAATTCGACAAAGAGAAATATCAGCCTGTTCTCGACGAACTGCTGAGTCTCTATAAGAAGGGTTTCGACGGTATCTACAAAGGCGACGCTCAAGCTATTGCCGATGCTCGCAAGGCTTTGGCATGCAAGAAGGCTGTCTTGGTGGGCAACCCGTTGTTGGATGCCGACAAGCTTGTTGCCGTACGCTATAAGCTGGGTTCAAGAGCACGTCAGGCCATGGCACCGGATTTGGGTACACAGGCAAACAACTGGAGTAACCAAGAGTCGGCACGCCGTAGTGGTTTTGATGCAGAAATTGTTGAACTCACCAACCTTCGTGGCGACGTGCAGATGAAGAGCGTGTTCAAACCCGCTGTTTCAGACGCTTCCATCGCCGACCTTAGACTGCACTGGGATGCCGACCGCGTGATGTTTACAACCCTTATGGCTGACGACGACAGACGTTGGAACGTATACGAAGTGAAGCTCGATGGTACAGGTTACAAGCCGTTGGTTGAAAATGAAGAGCCCGACCTTGAGTTCTACGATGGTACTTATCTGCCCGACGGACGTATCATTGCCAACTCCAATATCGGTTATCAGGGTGTTCCTTGCGTGAGCGGTAGCGACCCCGTTGGTAATATGGTGCTCTATACTCCCAAGACAAAGAACCTTCGTCGTTTGACTTTCGACCAGGATGCAAACTGGAATCCGGTTATCATGAACAACGGACGTGTGATGTATACCCGTTGGGAGTACACCGACTTGACGCACTACTACTCTCGTATAGTGATGCACATGAACCCGGACGGTACGGAGAACAAGGCTCTGTATGGTAGCGGCTCCATGTTCCCTAACAGTACGTTCGACGTTCAGCCGTTGCCCGGATACGGTTCAGCTTTCGTTGGGGTCATCTCAGGTCACCATGGTACAGCCCGTTCGGGACGTATGATTATCTTCGACCCGACAAAGGGTAGAAAGAATGTCTTCGGTATGGTGCAGGAAATACCTCACCGCGACCGTCCGGTACAGGAACTTATCAAAGACCAGTTGGTTGACGGCGTATGGCCGCAGTTCGTTAAGCCGATGCCTCTGAATGATAAATACTACTTGGTAGCTGCCAAGTTGAATCCGCAGTCTCTGTGGGGTCTCTACTTGGTTGACGTCTACAACAACATGACTTGTTTGATGCAGGCAGAAGGTGAGGGTTATATCAGCCCGATTTTGGTGGAGAAGAAGAAGACTCCTCCTATTATTCCTGACCGTGTGAAGCTGAACGAAAAAGAAGCTACATTCTTTATTCAGGATATCTACGAAGGCGAAGGTTTGCGTGGTATTCCTCGCGGAACAGTGAAGGAACTTCGTTTGCATGCCTACGAATATGCTTATGTGAAGACTCGTTCAGACCATAACTGGCACGGTATTCAGAGTGGTTGGGATATCAAGCGTCTGCTTGGTACCGTTCCCGTAGAAGAGGATGGTTCTGTTATCTTCAAAGCTCCTGCAAATACTCCTATCTCCATCCAGCCTATCGACAAGGATGGTGTTGCTGTTCAGTGGATGCGTAGTTGGGTAACAGGTCAGCCGGGTGAGGTGGTTTCTTGTATCGGTTGTCACGAAGACCAGAATCAGATACCTATCCCCAAACGTGTGATGGCTTCTCAGAAGGCAGCTACTCCTTTGAAGGCTCCCGAAGGTGGCGTTCGTTCGTTTACCTTCGATTTGGAGATTCAGCCTATCTTGGACCGTGCTTGTATCAGTTGCCACAATGGCGAGGGTAAGGCCTTCGACCTGCGCGGCGGCAAGAAAGACGAGCTTGGCTACGGCACTTCTTATCTGAATTTCCATCCTTACATTCACCGTCAGGGTGGTGAAGGTGATATGGTTATTCTTCAGCCGTATGAATATCATCCAAACACAAGCGAATTGGTACGTATCCTGAAGAAGGGTCACCATAACGTGAAACTGACAGACGCTGAATGGCGGAAACTGTATAACTGGATTGATTACAACACCCCCGACAAGGGTTACTTCGAGGCAAATGTCTTGGGTAAGGATATCATTCCGTATCAGGGCTTCGACCAGATTAAACGTCGTAAGGAGTTGATGGATAAATATGCCAATGGTATGGGTGTAGACTGGCAGAAAGAAATTGCCGACTATGCTGCTTACCTAAAGGCTCAGGGCCCGATTACTCCGGTTAAGCCCGAGAAGTCTGCTCCTGTAAAGGTGAAGAACGTGAAAGCTAAGGGTTGGCCGTTCGACAAAGCTGCCATCAAGGATATGCTTGCTAAGGAAACGAGCAACCGCAAAGAGGTGGAAATCGCCCCGGGTGTGAAGATTAACTTCGTTCGTATCCCTGCCGGTGAATTCGTGATGGGTAGCTACAATGGCGAATCGGACGCTTATCCTACGGCTAAGGTGAAAATCGAAAAGCCGTTCTGGATGGGTGAGATGGAAATAACCAATCAGCAGTATAATGTGGTTTATCCCGAACATGACAGTCGTTTCGTAGACCAGTTGTGGAAAGACCACGTAGTACAGGGTTATCCGGCTAACAAACCGGAACAACCGGTTATACGTGTAAGCTACAACGATGCCATGGAGTATTGTAAGAAACTGAGCGAAAAGACAGGTTTGAACATTACGCTTCCGACAGAAGCACAATGGGAATGGGCTTGCCGCGCAGGTAGCGACAAAGACTTCTGGTATGGTGACTTGAATACCGACTTCGGCAAGTATGAGAACTTCGCAGATAAGACTACTTTGTTGTTTGCCGTGATTGGTGTTGACCCGAAACCTATGTCTCCGAATAATATGTGGTATAAGTACTACACTTATCTGCCAAAGGAGGAGAGCGTAGACGATGGTCAGTTGGTTCAGACAGGCGAGAAGGTTTACGAAGCAAACCCGTTTGGCTTGTATAATAT
>CAVGKO010000082.1:0-7407 GCA_963629885.1 Anaerobutyricum sp. | reverse complement strand
GTTCGTGAAGTCATACAACAAGGGTTGGCTCTGCAGATATTCATACAAATCCTGATAAGTTGCAAACGATGAGAGTTTCTCGCGATTTTGGTCCGAGTACTCAAGCGCATACAGTGTAAGCACTCCCTTATTCACCACATTTGTATAATATGTAGTGATGCCAACAGTGTCGCGTGGGATAAAGATGTCGGGCATGATGCCTCCACCGCCATAAACCGTCCTACCTATTGAGGTATGATACTTCTCGGTATGTGTATTCTTAATGCTATCGGCAGAATCGAATTCGCCATGGATAAAACGATTATACAAATCCTGGTCATAGTCGGCTGACTCGCCGGGTGTATAGTCTTTTTGGATGCATCGTCCCGATGGTGTATAGTAACGGGCAATGGTTAAGCGGAACTCCGAGCCATCACTAAGTCTGACCGGCGATTGCACCAATCCTTTGCCATAGGTGCGACGACCAACAATCAATCCACGGTCGTTGTCTTGGATGGCTCCCGAGAATATCTCACTGGCAGAAGCCGAAAACTCGTCGGTAAGAACAACGATTGGTGCATCCTTGCATGTACCGGTTCCATTTGTATAGACGTCTCTCCTTGGGAAGGCCTTACCCTCGGTATACACAATCAACTGTCCTTCCGGCATAAACTCATTAACTATATTGATGGCCGCATCCATATATCCTCCGGTATTACCTCTTAGGTCGACTATGAACGCATTACATCCCGAAGCTTTCAGCTTGGCTATAGCCGTGATAAACTCGTTGTAGGTTGTACGCCCGAACTTGCTCACCTTTATATAACCGATGCCTTTGCTGACTTCATATGACACATCTACCGAGTTCAGAGGAACATCATCGCGCGTCACATCAAAATAGAGCAACTCGTCTTCGCCACCACGTTTCACGCCAAGCTTCACCTTGCTATATTTCTCTCCACGCAAAGTGCTCACAATCTTCTCTTGACTCATATTTTTGCCCGAGAAGACTGAATCGTTGATGGTAATAATACGGTCGAAGGGCAACACTCCCGCCTTCTCTGCCGGACCTTTAGAGATGACACTAATCACCAAGATAGTATCCGTTTGCATATTAAACGATATACCTATACCGCTGAAAGAACCTTCCAAGTCTTCGTTGGCTGCCATAACATCTTCGGCAGGGATATAAACAGAATGCGGGTCAAGTTCGTTGAATATCTTCGGGATGGCCTTTTCTATCAGATTGTCTATATCAACCGTATCGACATATTGCTTGTCAATAACATTTAGTATGGCATTTATCTTGTCTCCTCCGGAAAGCATACCATACCCGCCACATCGGGTGAGCGGATAATATTTGTTTCCGATAAAGATTCCAATGACAATACTTATTGCAATAATGACAGGCAACCAAGCAGCCAACCTTCTGTTTTTGTTCATATATAACGTATATTTACTCGTTTACATCCATATAGTCGATAACAATACCGGCACGTCGCAATAGGTCGCACCCCTCTTCCGTACGATACTTCTCGGAATAAACAACACGCTTGATTCCCGATTGGATAATCAACTTGGCACATTCGATGCAGGGCGCCGACGTGACATAGATTGTTGCTCCCCTACTGCTGTTGGAAGAGGCTGCCACTTTGGTGATGGCGTTTGCCTCGGCATGCAACACATATGGTTTGGTCATGTTGTTCTCGTCTTCACAGACGTTCTCGAACCCGGCAGGCGTACCGTTGTAGCCATCAGAAATAATCATCTGGTCTTTTACAATCAGCGCACCAACCTGTCTTCGTTTACAATATGAGTTCTCTGCCCACACTGCCGCCATCCTCAGATAACGCTTGTCTATCTCATGTTGCTTATTTGTATGTTCACACATCGCTTATATGTATCTCTCTGGCGGGCAAAGGTAGATATAAAAGACCCAACTATTCCGATTTAACATATTTTGCACGGGTACTTAGAACATCAACTTGAATGCCTGTCCACCGACAAGAACCACGTAAATACCACGGGGCATTTCTTCCACAAAGATACCTGCCGAGAGATGCAATGTCTTGTACGGGCGACCATCCATCGTGATGATGCGAGCGGTCTCTTCCTTGTCTGTCTGTATAAACAACTGCCTCTGCTGAGACCATACGCGCAAAGTCTCGGTTCCGATTGCTTCGTTTGCCGTCTCGGGGGATGCATTATCGTCACCTATCCCAGAGGGGACAACTTCTAACGTGCGCATCACTTCCCAATTTTCCCCGTCAACCGAACAAAGCATAGTGACACGTTCACCTTTGGACAGGTCTGCATCAAGGGTAGTGGTTACTGAATCGGCATTATATTCATTCCATCCACTGAGATATGCTTCCAAATCATGCGAAAAGACATCTTCCTCTTTCGGTGCTTTGACTATGGCGTTGTCCTCATCTGCCACTCCAAGCCCAAACCAAAACTTGTGGTCGTCTATGGCACAATACTTCATGGAAAAATCCACACTAACCCACTTGCCTTTCTTCGTATATACGGCAGATGTCAGATAAGGCCGTACGTAATACGTCTCTCCTGTTGCCTCAGGGCGAATATGCAGTACCATGTTCTGGTCTTCGTCGAATCCACTCAGCAGAGACAAGGAGAAGAAACCATTTCGATAGCCACTCCACCCCCAATTGATATGGAAGTGGTCTTTGTCGTCGTATCCGTCACACACAAAAGCGTGCCCTCCTTCAGTTTCACCATAGCCATCATAGAGCACGGGGTAACCCTCATCCAGTTCATCCCTAAGCATCTTTTTCCATTCCGTCCAACGGTAAGCATCCCGGTTGAGATAACGAATTTCCGGGCTATAGCCGAACACATCTCTCAGTGCTTTGGCGGCATAAAGGTTGTTTGTGCCACTGCCCTCCAGCTCAAAATTCATTTCCGTATTGATTCCGCAGTGGAAAAGCAGTGTGGCAACAGCATTTGCCTCCACGTCAGTAAAGGCAGAGTCTTTGTATACGTAGAGCATATTCTCCCAGTCGTATTCCTCGTATTTAAACTTTGCAGTCACTTTATTGCCGTCAACCGAGTAGGTGTTTTGTTTCGGGGGATTCACTGCCTTGGCGGGATACTCATGATGTTTCATGACGATACCCATGGCGGTAGCCACGCAGCCAACATAGGCTCGTTCTTTACCAATCATTGGAGCCTTCCGGTTGTAAGGGTCGTCTTGGCTCCATTCGGCAGTCGTTATCGTTAAGGCGCGGGTCTTGGGCATCGCCCCACTCAGGTAGTTGCTCCATTCCTCGGTGACTGAGGACGAGGCTTCGAGGTTTTGGTTTATTGCCCATTCTATTTGTCTCTGATAGGACGTCAACATACCCTTGAGGGCTGTAGGCAGATTGTCGGGGTCGAAGCTACCTGTGTAGGAATAGCCGAGGATGGGGCGCACACGGTCTTCTCCCGATATGATGGCAAACCCTTTGTCTGAAGGGAAGTTGAACACGAAGTAGTCTGCCTCAACATCCGATGCCGCACTACGCAGGGTCACACCTTTCTCTCCCGGTGCGGCAGCATACACCAACGTCACTTCGTCCGACGAACGAAGTCCAACGGCGCTATCTCCTTGTTGAGCCACATTTACAGCCACACGGTGAGCGGTGGCAACATCAATTCTCTCTGCCAATACCCATAAGGATGGGCAGCAGAGAGCCAGCAATAGAAGAAGTTGCTTTCTCATGGTATTGTCTTTTGTTTAATATTGTTACTTCTTTTCTCCGAAATGATTATAGTCCACCGCCGGGTGTTCCTTACGCTTACTCATTGAGGGGAACCATATATCGTCTGCAGTCAGACCGCACTCCTTGATGGCCTCAATTGAATACTCAAGCTTGCCGAAGTTGGCATCCACATTGTTTGTTCCGAAGGTAAACTTCAGTCCACGGCTCTTGGCTTTCTTTATCACATCCATGCTCGGAATCTTGTAGCGAGCGTTTATCTCCAGAGCTATATTGTATTTCTCAAGCACATCAAGCACGCGGTCTACGCGCTCGTCGGTCCAGTAACTGCTGTAATCGGCATACATATCATCCGGTATGTATGTTGCATTGGCAAAGATGTCGGCAGGCTCGTTGGTCAGGATTTTCACGGTCTGGTCCACAATCATATCCATATACTGTTGGTTGGAACGTCCATCCTTCAACTCTTCCTCCGGACGGTATATACGGCAGATGCGACCCTTGTCCACAACCGTCATTGCATCGGTAAAGAAGTAGTCGAACAGCCCTATCGCCTCCGACGAGAAAGTCACCAGCCAACGCCGGCCCTCGCCTTGTGCTCCCACCAAGAATGGCAGAGGCTTCACCTCCTCATAATACTCCTTCGCCTCCTCGTCGTCAGCAAGCATACGTCCTACGCCGCCCTCGCCAAGGTTCGGAGCCACACCGTAGTTGATGCCGTAGTTCATCGACATGGCATGAGCCTGCTCCTTCGTGAGGCCCCCTTTAAGGTGCACATGATAGTCTATGACGGGAAAGTCTTGCTGTTGCAGACGGATGATATTGTCGGCCTGCTCATCAATGGCGGACATGGTATCGTTAGGGTTTACGGCATCGTCGCGAAGCATTGCCACCTGTAGGTTACGGAACTTCACGTCACCCTTCTTGCCCACCAAGGCAAAACCTCCGTGAGAGAGCAGTTGCCCAGAGTGTTCTTCCGTACGGTAAGGGGCTTCGGGCTCGGTATAGCAAACCACATCCACATCGTTTACCTTCACCGATATATTCTTGCCGCGCACTGTCACCTCAAAATTAAACCACTGTCCATCGACAGCCAAGGAACGGTAGAGATTGCGTACGGACGAGAGGCTGCCTGTCTTGCGCGACCCGTCGATAGGTCCATTATGGAGCAGCACCTCATATCCCGAGGCGCCGTCGGAGTGAAACATAATTGCCGCCTCGGCATTGCCGCTTGTCATAGCCTCACCCGTGAGGCTGAAGTTCTTATAATCATCCGAAGCACGGAGCGTCTCACCTTGGTGGATGCTTATCTCTGTGCCCTTAATATGTTCGTTAGTGTTTGATGTCCAATTGTCAAGAGGTTGTGCCACATCATACTTGCGACCGCAAGCTACGCATAGGGCTACGATTGATACCAACGCAGCAGCCCTAAGATAGTGTCTTTCAGGTTTCATTGTGTTTTTATGTGTATAAAATTCATTAGTCTTTTGCCCCAATGTCATTAGGAGCAATAGCTTGTTTGCTTTCGGCGGGTAAAAATATGTATAAAACAGGCACACCGTTCCCCGTTAACATATTTTAGGGGGGTATGATAATATCACCGGCTGGCAGTACCATATGCCAGCCTATGGTATTACCCATGAGTCAGCCGGTGGTATCACCTATGCCCCAACCGACTGGCAGTAGATACATAGCATACCTTCGTGTGTTTAACAACACATTCGAGGGGCATCCGGCGATATATAACCTATTGTTTACCACATGCCTTTCGGATGTTCCACGGATGAATATTTCCCGGCGGGGATAAACCCTCGTTTGCTCCTTTGATATTTATGCTATACATTTGGTAGTGATATCCATAAAACCAAAGTATAGAGTATGAGCTATCTTAAATTTGACAAGACTCTGATGACAAACCTGCAGGAGTCTCTTCCGAGAGAGATTCTTCGTACGAATCGTTCGGGAGCTTATCATTGTACAACTATCGTGGATTGTAACACGCGAAAGTATCATGGGCTGCTTGTCATTCCGGTGCCGGAGTTGGATGATGAGCGGCATGTATTGTTGTCGTCGCTGGATGAAACGGTAATACAGCACGGGGCGGAGTTTAATTTAGGTCTTCATAAGTATGGCGGCGACAACTATAGTCCCAATGGTCATAAATACATCCGCGAGTTTGAATGCGTAAAGGTGCCCACCACGATATATCGCGTTGGGGGCGTTATCCTAAAGAAGGAAAAACTGTTTGTTCATCACGAAAACAGGATACTTATCCGCTACACATTGCTCGATGCGCATTCCGCTACAACACTTCGCCTGCGTCCGTTCCTTGCGTTCCGCAGCGTACGTGAATACACTCACGAGAATGCACAGGCCAGCCGGGAGTATCAGACGGTTACGAACGGTATCAAGACATGCATGTATCCGGGTTACCCCGAGCTCTACATGCAACTAAATAAGAAGAATGAGTTTCACTTCCAGCCCGACTGGTATCGTGGCATTGAGTATCCCAAGGAGCAAGAACGGGGGTACGACTTCAACGAAGACCTCTACGTGCCGGGCTATTTCGAGTTGGAGATAAAGAAAGGCGAGAGCGTAGTCTTCTCCGGAGGTATCTCCGAGACAAACACTCGTGCACTAAAGAAGACGTTTGAGAGCGAGGTGGAAGAACGTACTCCGCGCGACACGTTCAAGCATTGCCTTATCAATGCCGCCCATCAGTTCCTGAACAAGCAGGGCAACGAGTCGTATATCCTTGCCGGCTATCCTTGGTTTAAGTGCCGTGCCCGTGATATGTTCGTGTCATTACCCGGACTGACGTTGTCTATCGACGAGAAGGCAAAGTTTGAGGTGGTGATGGAGACAGCCCGAAAGGCGATATATGCCTTCATGAAGAACGAAAAGAGCGACCTAAGGGTCTTTGAGATGGACCAGCCCGATGTGCTGCTTTGGGCGGTGTGGTGCTTGCAGCAGTATGCCAAGATGGTGTCGAGGGATGAATGTCGCAAGAAGTATGGCACCCTATTGAAAGACATCATGGCATTCGTACGCAGTAGCAAGCACCCTAATATGTCGCTCCTCGACAACAGCCTGCTCTATGCCCGCGGCACAGAGAAAGCCATCACATGGATGAACACAACCATTGGTGGTCGCCCCGTGATACCCCGCACAGGCTTTATCGTAGAAATCAATGCACTATGGTATAATGCACTGCGTTTCACCGCCGAGTTGCTTGGCGAAGGCGAGGACGAGGGTCTAAGTTCCGAGCTGACAGCCTTGGCTGAACGGTGCGGGCAGTCGTTCGTAGACACCTTCCTCAACGAATACGGGTATCTGTTCGACTACGTAGACGGCAACATGATGGACTGGAGCGTACGTCCCAATATGATATTCACCGTGGCATTCGACTACTCCCCGTTGAACGCTGCCCAGAAGAAGGGTGTGCTTGATGTGGTAACAAAGGAACTGCTCACCCCCAAGGGTCTTCGTTCGCTCAGTCCCAAGAGCGGAGGCTATAACCCCAACTACGTAGGCAATCAGATGCAACGCGACCATGCCTACTATCAGGGTACAGCGTGGCCATGGTTGGCAGGGTTCTACTTCGAGGCATATCTCCGCATATACAAGATGAGCGCCATAAGTTTCATCGAACGCTATATGATAGGCTACGAGGATGAGATGTCTGCCCATTGCATAGGTTCCATCT
>CAVGKO010000081.1:4921-7415 GCA_963629885.1 Anaerobutyricum sp. | reverse complement strand
GGCGAGCAAGCAAAAGAGCGCGGATTGGTGGATGAGCTTGGAGGAATCGAAAAAGCCATCGAGACTGCTGCTACGTTGGCAGATGTCAGCGACTACAGCCTTGAGTATGTCTCCGGTTCGAAAGATTTCTTTGAGGAGTTACTCGAGAAACAACTTGAGGGTATCAAGCTCTCCTTGGTTGAAAGTGTTGTGGGCAGTGAATACTTTAAGACGTTTAACACCATAAAGTCGTCAACCGGAATCCAGGCAAGACTCCCTTATGATGTTAAGCCGTTGTAGAATTCTGCTTGCCCCCGTTTCCTTCCTCTATGGATTGGTGGTGCGGCTTCGAAACCTGCTTTTCGATTCGAAGTGTCTGCGCTCTGAGACTTATCCCGTTCCCGTTATATGCGTAGGGAACTTGGCAGTGGGAGGAACGGGCAAAACCCCGCATATAGAATACCTCATCCGCCTTCTGAAGGACACCTACAAGGTGGCAGTGCTCAGTCGCGGATATAAGAGAAAGACTTCCGGCTTCGTCTTGGCAGACAAGCGAAGCACCGGAAGGGATATCGGAGACGAACCGTATCAGATGAAACGCAAGTTTCCGCATATCCTTGTTGCTGTGGATGCCAACAGACGTGAGGGCATAGAGCGTTTGCTGATGCTCCCCCGGGATGTGCGGCCGGAGGTTATTCTGCTCGACGATGCCTTCCAACATCGCTACGTGAAGCCGTCTCTCTCAATAGTGCTGACCGACTATCACCGACCATTCTATAAGGACAAACTTCTTCCCTTGGGCCGTTTGCGTGAACCCGCCGGCGGAGTGAAGCGCGCGGATATGGTTGTTGTGACCAAGTGCGAAGAGGGCATGACCTCGGCAGAGTGCCGTGTCATGGAAGAATGCTTGAAGCATCAATCGGTATACTTCTCTCGTATAGTATACGCTGATATCCGGCCGGTGTTTGTTGCGTATGCAAAGACCCTGTCCTTGCATAAAATCCGCAAGGAGGACGAACTCTTGGCATTGGCGGGAATAGCTCACCCCGATGGATTCATTAAGGAAGCCCGGAAGATGTCGGACAAGGTGACGCCGGTGATATTCCCCGACCATCACGACTTCGGGAAATCAGACATCCGTCGCATCAATGATGTGTTCCTTGGGATGCGCCCGGAGGGGAGATATATCTTGGTTACGGAAAAAGACGCTGCAAGGTTGGTGGACAACCCTCTTGTCCCCGAAGAATGGAAAGCATGTATGTATTGCCTGCCCATCACCGTTGCGTTTAGTCCGGACAGCAACTTCGACAACGAAATCATAAAACACATAACGACATTCCTTAAACGGGAGTCGCGATAGATAAAAGATATGAGTAAACGAACAGAAATAGGAACATTGGGTGAGTTCGGTTTAATCCGCCACCTTACTGAAAAGATAGAACTGAAGAACGAAAGTACGGTGAAAGGCGTGGGCGACGATGCCGCAATACTCTCCTACAATGAGAAGCAAGTGTTGGTGACAACCGACCTTTTGCTTGAGGGCATCCACTTCGACCTTACTTATACCCCACTGAAGCATTTGGGATACAAATCGGCAGTGGTCAACTTCTCGGATATATACGCCATGAACGGAAGGCCCAAACAGATAACCGTTTCGCTCGGCATATCCAAACGCTTCTCGGTGGAAGATTTGGAAGAGTTTTATGCTGGACTCAGTTTGGCTTGCGATATCTACGGCGTTGATATTGTTGGGGGCGACACTTCCGCATCGTTGACGGGCTTGTGCATCAGCATTACCTGCATCGGCGAAGGCGAGAAGGGCAAAATCGTTACCCGCAGCGGAGCCAAAGACACCGACCTTGTATGTGTGTCGGGTGATTTGGGCGCTGCATATATGGGTCTGCAACTTCTCGAGAGGGAGAAAAACGTCTTCAAGGGAGAAAAAGATTTCACACCCGACTTTGCCGGCAAGGAATATCTCTTGGAGCGTCAGTTGAAGCCGGAAGCCCGCAAGGATATTATCGAGGCATTGGATAAGGCTGGAATCATCCCTACGTCGATGATGGATGTTTCCGACGGACTCTCCTCCGAGTTGCTTCATATTTCGAAAGAAAGCAAAGTGGGCTGTCGTATCTACGAAGACCGTATCCCAATAGACTATCAGACGGCATCCATGGCAGAACAATTTAATATGAATTTGGTGACAGCTGCATTGAATGGCGGCGAGGACTACGAGCTGTTGTTCACCGTCCCCCTTACCGACCACGAGAGAGTATCTGAAATGAAGGGTATCAGGGTTATAGGCCACATCACCCGCCCAGAGTTGGGCAACTATTTGGTGGGTCGCGATGGTGGAGAAGTGGAGCTGAAAGCCCAGGGTTGGAATTCGCTTAACGAATAATTTTTGACATTTTCTTCCAGCAATACTTGCGGGTGAAAAAAAAAACACACATCTTTGCACCGCATTTGTCAAACGAGACAACGGTGCCATAGCTCAGTTGGTAGAGCAAAGGAC
>CAVGKO010000081.1:0-4911 GCA_963629885.1 Anaerobutyricum sp. | reverse complement strand
TCCCCGGTTCGATTCCTGGTGGCACCACAATTTGACAAAAGACTTCCGAACATAGTTTCGGGGGAAATTTTTGCCAGATTACAACGCAAGCATTTACAGGAAGCGCATCAGAAGGATGGAAACATCTTTTTGGTGCGTCTTTTTTTATGTGCTATCCCTTCCACAGAATGTCGTAACCCGCATCACAATGTTAGACCTCTCCGAGAAAAACAATTCATGGAAAAGTCGGTTTCCCTTACGTATGAGGGGAACTGATTTTTTGTATATACAAATAATATAACATACATTTGCGTTCCTCGCATGTGCTACGGGCACAATATCACCATGCGGGTGATAAGATTAGAATAATACCATAACAAAAACAATTGGATAAGATGGCTGATTTATTTAGTGTAAAAGACAGAGTTGTTGTCATTACCGGAGGAGCCGGTATTTTAGGCAGCGGAATTGCCGGTCATTTGGCAGAAGAAAGTGCAAAGGTTGTAATCCTCGACCGTGCAGTGGAAACGGGCGAAAAGCTTGTGGAAGGTATCAAGGCAAAAGGTGGTGAAGCATGTTTCTTTCAGACGGATGTTTTGAACAAAGAGATGCTTGAGCAAAACAAGAAAGATATTCTTGCCAAGTATGGTCGCATAGATGCTTTGCTGAACGCTGCCGGCGGAAATATGGCAGGCGCAACAATAGCTCCTGACAGTAATATCTTCGAGCTGCAGGTTGATGCTTTCAAGAAGGTTGTTGATTTGAACCTGTTTGGGACGGTGTTGCCCACGATGGTTTTTGCCCAAGTGATGGCGCAACAAAAGAAGGGTGCCATTGTGAACTTCTCCTCTGAATCGTCTATTCGTCCTCTGACACGCGTTGTTGGATACAGTGCCGCCAAAGCAGCCATTTCCAATCTTACGAAATATATGGCCGGAGAGTTGGCAATAAAGTTTGGCGAAGGTCTGCGCGTTAATGCCATTGCTCCTGGGTTCTTCCTTACGGAGCAAAACCGTACGCTGATGACAAACCCTGACGGTTCGTATACCGACCGAGCCAAATCAGTCATAGCCCACACACCGTTCAGACGTTTGGGTACACCGGACGAGTTGTTCGGAACAATACAATATCTTATTAGTGATGCATCCAAGTTTGTGACCGGCACAATAGCTGTTGTGGACGGCGGGTTCGATGCTTTCTCAATCTAAAAACTATAGGGGAGGATACACATATGTATTTATGCGAAAAGACATGGCGTTGGTATGGGCCTAACGACCCTGTCAGCCTTTGGGATATCAAACAAGCCGGAGCAACCGGCATTGTGAACGCTCTTCACCATATTCCTAATGGGGAGGTATGGACCGTGGAAGAGATTATGAAGCGCAAGAAGATGATTGAAGAAGTAGGCCTAAGGTGGTCTGTTGTGGAGAGTGTGCCGGTGCACGAGCACATAAAGACGCAAACCGGCGACTTCGAGAAATATATCGACAACTATAATGAGAGCCTGCGCAACCTGAGCAAATGCGGGATAAATATTGTGACATACAATTTCATGCCGGTACTCGACTGGACTCGTACCGACTTGGCATACACTATGCCCGACGGCTCTAAGGCGCTCCGCTTCGAGAGGGCGGCTTTCGTTGCTTTCGATTTGTTTATTCTGAAACGCCCGGGTGCCGAGAAGGATTATTCCGACGAAGAGAAAGCCAAGGCAAAGGCCCGTTTCGATATTATGACGGAAGACGACCGCCAGCTTTTGGTTCGTAATATGATTGCCGGACTGCCCGGTTCGGAAGAGAGCTTCACTGTGGAGCAGTTCCAAGAAGCTTTGGACCGTTATAAGGATATCGATGCCGAGAAGCTGCGTGCCAACCTTATCTATTTCCTCAAGAGGATTGCTCCGGTGGCAGACGAGGTGGGCGTCAAGTTGGTAATCCATCCTGACGACCCTCCATATTCCATTCTCGGCTTGCCTCGTATTCTCAGTACGGAGGAAGACTTTAGAAAGTTGGTGGAAGCCGTGCCCAACAAGAGCAATGGCTTGTGCCTTTGCACCGGCTCTTTTGGCGTCCGTGCCGACAACGATTTGGTTGGTATGATGGAACGTTTTGGCGACCGTATCGATTTTGTACACCTCCGCAGCACCAAGCGTGATGCAGAGGGGAACTTCTACGAGGCATACCATCTGGAAGGCGATGTGGATATGTATGGCGTGATGAAGGCACTGCTTTGTTTGCAGCAGAGACGCGGTTGCTCCATAGCCATGCGTCCCGACCACGGGCATCAGATGATTGACGACTTGAAGAAGAAAACCAATCCCGGTTATTCTTGCATCGGCCGCCTGAGGGGGTTGGCAGAGCTGAGAGGCTTGGAGATGGGTATTGCCAAGTCGCTTTTCTAACGAGAGAGAAAGAATGAATAGGTCAAGAAATTTAGAATAGTGTATGAACAAGAATATAATTTTTGGATTGGGCGTATGGCTGCTTACGGCTTGTAATGCGTCAGTTGACTTGCCCGTAACGTCGTCGGAGAGCGACTTGGTGTTCCCGGATTTGGCTAAGACATGGGATGAAGGTATGCCGCTGGGAAATGCTACGGTGGGTTCTTTGGTGTGGCAGAGAGATTCTGCGTTGCGTCTTTCGTTGGATAGGACCGACCTTTGGGACCTTCGTCCGATGGACAGCATTGCCGGGCCCAACAATCGGTTTGCTTGGGTGCGTGAGCAAGTGAAGAAGGGCGATTATCTTCCGGTACAGATGAAATACGACTTGCCTTACGACCGCGAGCCGGCGCCGTCGAAGATACCGGGAGCAGCCTTGGAGTTCTCCTTGGAGGGGATTGGCGAGCCTTCCAACGTGCGTTTGTATCTCAACAATGCATTGTGCGAAGCCACATGGGATAACGGGACGACGCTGAAAACGTTTGTGCATGCCGAAGAGCCGATAGGATGGTTTGTGTTCGAGAATCTGCCCTCGGAGGTTACACCTACATTGATTCCCCCCAAATACAACTCCGGCAAGAAGGAAGACAGCCGCAATGTTGTTGAAGGACAAGATTTGATTCGTCTCGGATACGAGCAGGGAAAGGTTGAAGGAGACGGCAACCATGCCACATACCATCAGAAAGGGTGGGGCGGCTTCTATTATGATGTGGATGTACGTTGGTCGCAAAAGGGGAAAACGCTTTGCGGCGTATGGAGCGTGACCTCTTCGTTGGCCGGCGACAATGCGTCGGAAAAGACCGAGGCAGCAATGCAACGTGGCGTGAAGACGGATTATAAGGCGCATATGGATTTCTGGAATAATTATTGGGCACAGTCTTCTGTGACGCTTCCCGATGCTGTTCTTCAGAAGCAGTACGACAATGATATGTATAAGTTTGGTTCCACCACTCGCGAACATTCGTATCCCATATCCTTGCAGGCTGTGTGGACGGCCGACAACGGCAAGCTGCCATCATGGAAGGGCGACTATCACCACGACCTTAATACGCAGCTCAGCTACTGGCCGACGTATACGGGCAACCACTTGAAAGAGGGATTGGGATTCCTGAACACTCTGTGGAGCCAGATGGATGTCTACAAGAAATATACCCGCACTTATTTCGAGACCGAAGGAATGAACGTTCCGGGTGTATGCACCTTGGTGGGTGAACCTATGGGCGGATGGATTCAGTATGCCATGTCGCAGACAGCGGGTGCATGGCTGACGCAGCATTTCTACCTGCATTGGAAGTATTCTTTGGACCGCGAGTTCCTGAAAGACCGTGCTTATCCGTTCATAAAGGAAGTAGCCACGTTCCTCGAGCAGATATCCGTTGTGGATGACAAGGGTGTACGTAAACTGACCATGAGCTCGAGTCCGGAGAAGAACGAGAACTCCATCAAGGCTTGGTTTATGGATATGACCAACTACGATTTGGCATTGATGAAGTTTACCTTCGGTGCTGCTTCGGAGTTGGCAGCAGAGTTGAAGCTCCAAGACGAGTCAGCCCATTGGAAGGCAGTGGGCGAGCAGTTGCCCGATTTTGCGCTTGACGAAGACGGGTCGCTTGCGATAGCCGTTAATTATCCTGTCAACCAGTCTCACCGCCATCTCTCTCATGCCATGGCTATCCATCCGTTGGGATTGTTGGACTGGAGTCAGGGCGAGAAGGCGCAGAACATCATCCGTGCCACCATCAAGAAGATTGATGATTTTGGTCCCGCTTATTGGACGGGCTACACCTATACCTGGCTTGGAAACATGAAGGCCCGCGCATTTGATGGCGAAGGAGCTGAGGAAGACCTTCGTATTCTTGCCGAATGCTTCTGCCTCCGCAATACGTTCCACGTCAATGGCGACCAAACGAAGAGCGGTAAGTCTACTTATACCTATCGTCCGTTTACCTTGGAGGGCAATTGTGCCTATGCTGCCGGCATTCAGGAGATGTTGCTCCAGAGCCATACCGGCATCATTCGCGTCTTCCCCGCCATCCCCGCCAAATGGAAGAATGTTGCGTTCAACAATCTGCGTGCCATGGGTGCTTTCTTGGTTTCTGCCGAGAAGAAAGACGGCAAGGTTGTCAAGCTGCGTATTTATCCGGAGCAGGGCGGCACTCTTAGGATTGCCTCGCCGTTTGGCTCAGCTAAGGTGACGGTTACCGGAAATGCCGGAGATGTTGCCAACGAAGACGGTATCCTCTCTTTCGAAACAAGCAAGGGAGAATGGGTGGAGATAAACGCTGAGTCGTAAAAACCATCTTTTTTTGACATAAGGAAGTCCACTTTCCGCCCCCGCCAAAATTGGCGAAGCAAGGAAGGTGGACTTTCTTGTCGATTGGCGGTTGGATTCATGGAGGTACGAACCTTTTGCCCGAAAGGTTCGTACCTTTTGACCAAAAGGTACGAACCTCCCAAAATGGGTGTCGATAGCCTGTCTTCGTTTATTCGAA
>CAVGKO010000080.1:0-7416 GCA_963629885.1 Anaerobutyricum sp. | reverse complement strand
CAAATACGGGAACCTGAAAGCCGGAAGTTTCACGCAACCTCTCGACTTAAGAGTCAAATACGGGGACGTAAATGTCGGCGATTTAACCGAAGCCAAGATGGACTTAGGGTATTGCGATGCATCATCCATAGGTAATGCCGAACTGCTCAATATAGACTGTAAGTATTCTAATATCGATATCAAGCGTTGCGGTAAAATCAATATATCGAATAAGTATAGCAACGTATCTATCGAGAGCCTCAACAAAGGAGAGATGGACATCCAATATGGTGATACGGAAATCGATTCGCTACAAGAGTCCCTTACCATCGACGAGATGGCTTACTGCACTCTTGATATCAATAATCTTTCCGCCGATTTCAAGACGCTGGATGTTGATGCCCGGTATGGCAATCTGAATGTAAAGGTCTCGCCGGAAGCATCCTTTGAAGTGAATACCGAAAACATGAAATATGGCAAACACAAAATTAAGGGACTCAACATAACCTCGATGACTGAAGACGATGACGATGCTGATCACTATAAGATTAACAACGGAGGTGGAGGTGTTATCCGCTTCAACGGGAATAGCTATAGCAGTATTCAAATAAAGTCATTGTAACATTTTTATTCGAGAAAAGTACTTTTCTTGTTCCGCCGGACCTCAGCGAAAGTAGAAAAGTGCTTTTCTTGTCCCGCTGGACCTCAGCGAAAGTAGAAAAGTGCTTTTCTTGTCCCGCTGGACCTCAGCGAAGGTAGAAAAGTGCTTTTCTTGTTCCGCTGAACCTCAGTGAAGGTAGAAAAGTGCTTTTCTTGTCCCGCTGAGCCTCAGCGGAGGTAGAAAAGCCCTCGGCTAGCGTTTCCGGGACTGTAGAAAATCCGGACAAAAAAAAGGCTGCGCCTACTTTCTTGACGCAACCTCTCTTTATTTATAACTCTCTTGAATCTTATAATTCTCTCAACCAGATATTACGGAAACTGATTGGTTCGCTGGGGTCACCATGGCTCTGCAGGATGATTGGACCGGCTCCATGAGGAGTTACACGCGGGAAACCAACGTATTCGGTTGTTCCAAGGATTGTTGTATTGTTCTGCAAAACGATACCGTTCTGAATCACTGTGATGCGAGGAGGCACACGGTAAGTTCCATCCTCTTTGAAGATAGGAGCAGAATAAATTATATCATACACGTTCCACTCACCCGGTTTACGCATTGCATTTGCCAAAGGAGGAGTCTGCTTGTAGATACTTCCGGTCTGTCCGTTCACGTAAGTTTCATTGTTGTAGCAATCAAGTACCTGCACCTCATAGAGGCCTTGCATAAATATACCACTATTACCACGTCCTTGTCCGGAACCTGTGATGTTTTCCGGTACACACCACTCGATGTGCAACTGGTAGTTTTCGAATTTCTGTTTGGTACGGATATCTCCAGCCTTCTTGTTTACCGTAACAACACCATCATGCACCGTCCACTGTGCCGGTTCTCCCTTGGTATTCTCCCAAGCAGAAAGGTCCTTGCCGTCGAACAAAACGATTGCGTCGGATGGAGCCGAGTTGGTTTTAATGTCTCCCGGAGTGACAACCTTGGGCTGAGGAGTCCAATATTCCGACATACCCGGAGACATTGCCTCAGGTTGTGGATACTTTTTCTCTTGAGCGCTGATGTTTACACAAGTTGCACAAGCAAGGATTGCCAACGCAACTTTGCTAGTAAGATTTTTTTTCTTCATGGTCTGAATTATTATTGTTTTACACGTTTTGAGGTGGCAAATATACGTACTATTTGCTGGAATGTAACCGCTGCTACCGAAAAACGCCCCTCCCTTGTTTGAATCTGGAGAGAGGTTGTTTTATCCGTTCTCCACAGTTTTTGTTACACACATTTACCACAAATGTGCCGCACATTTTTAGCAAATGTGTGCAATATTAAGAAAAGTATATACCTTTGCCGCCGTTACACAACATGTCAAAACATTAAAACAATATGATATGAAGAAGAAATTACTGTTATGCGCGACAATGATGACGATGCCGCTGCTCTCTTTTGCAGGAGGATATCTAACGAACACAAATCAGCATGCAGCCTTTTTAAGAATGCTTTCACGAGGCGCAACAACCGAAATAGACGGAGCCCTCTCCAACCCTGCGGGCCTCTCTTTCCTACCAAAGGATGGTTTTTATGCGGGAGTAAGTATCCAAAGTGCTTTTCAGACCAGAAATATAGATGCTTCTTTCGGCACATATAACGGATTCGACCCCACCACGGGAAAACCGACAGTAGCAGAGACCCCATACAAAAAGTATTATAAGGGTAAGGCTGCTGCGCCTGTAATTCCGAGCGTTTTTGCAGCCTATAAGAAAGGCGACTGGACCATCTCCGGCTTCTTTGCCGTTACGGGAGGCGGAGGAAAGGCCTCCTTCAACGATGGTCTGCCTATGTTTGAATCGGCAGCCATGGCCGGTATATTCAAAGAGAGTTTGACCGGTTATCTGACAACCGGCGGCAAAAGCCCTATCGTTACTCCGGAGATGTGCACCATCAGCAGTGCGATGGATGGTAAACAGTTCATCTATTCCTTGCAACTTGGTTTGGGGTATCAAATCACAGATTGGTTTTCGGCCTTTGTCGGCGGACGAATGAACTATTTTTCGGGAAGCTACGAAGGGTATCTGAATGCACAGTTGAAACAGAATCTGGGTGGAACAGAACTAATGACACTTGCATTGGATTGCGACCAAACAGGTTGGGGCCTAACTCCGGTCATCGGTATTGATGCCAAATACGGCAAATTCAACTTTGGGGCCAAATATGAGTTCAAGACAAACCTAAACATCGAGAACAACACAAAGAGATTGGAGTATCCGGAGAGTGCGGAGTCATTGGTTGGAGCTTACAAACACGGCGTAAACACACCGAGCGACATCCCTTCATTGTTGTCCGTAGCTGCTTCATATCAGTTTTTACCCATGTTGAAAGCTTCCATCGAATATCATTTCTTTGATGACAAAAACGCTGAGATGGCCGGAGACAAGCAGAAACTGCTGGAGAGAGGGACCAACGAATATTTGTTGGGAATTGAATGGGACATCATCAAACGATTGACGGTTAGTTGCGGTGCTCAGATTACAGACTACGGCCTGTCGGACGAATATCAAACAGATACCAGTTTCTCTTGTGATTCTTACACATTGGGATTTGGAGCCAAGGTGATGTTGAGCGAAAAGATGGCTCTAAACGTAGGATATATGTGGACGACCTATCACGACTATGAGAAACAGTCAGACGATTACTGCGGCACCGGACTTCCCGGAACAAACATTTACAGTCGGAGCAATAAGGTGTTTGGATTGAGTTTGGATTATGCCTTCTGATTTGGCGTGCGGCATATATATAGAATGATAGAAACTATCGGATGGCTATTTTGCGGACGGTCTCACCAATTCGTACAATGTAGTAACCTTTGGCTATGTTTACGGTGTACTCCCCATCCGATTGTTTCATCTCAATTTCTTTGACTCTGATGCCTACAAGACTATATATTTCCAATCGGCTATTTATTGGGGCATTACGGACAACAATCTTGTTATCGTAGGTATTGATTTCGATTGAGTCACGGCTTGTTGCCATGGTCTGCTTTACGGCAGGCACAACAGTAACCGCTCGCTGTGCACTAACGGCAAGCGGACTGCCGGCATAGAAGCCGCCCAACAGCATGATAACAAACAATGTTCTCATAATCGAATCTCAAATTCACGCAAATGTATAAATAATTTCGAATATAAGAGAATATCCGTTTCAGCATTCTTCCCAAGAAAGGCTTCTTATACAGACAATACCATTCCCTCGTTCCCTAAAATGGTTGCGGGAAACAGTTCCTTTGCTTCGTTGTATAACTCGGTCAGCACGTCATAGCGAGCGGAATAATGACCAATGACCAGCTGTTTTACGTTTGCTTTTTGTGCTATTTCTGCTGCCTGACGGGCAGTGGAATGGAACGTTTCTTTGGCGCGCGCTTTGTCGCATTCGGCGAATGTGGCTTCGTGGTAGAGAAGGTCTACGCCTTCAATTATGGGAATCATAGCCGGATTGTATGCCGTGTCTGAACAATAGGCATAACGTTTGGGAGGAGTTGCCGGACGGGTCAGGCGGGCATTGGGGATGACTTCCCCCTCCGGTGTGACGTAGTCTTTCCCTTGTTTGATATCCCTTATGGAGTGAATGGGGATTTGGTAGAAATCAATCATTTCGCGGATGATATGTGCTTCTTTGGGTTTCTCGGCAAACAAGAAGCCGCAAGTGGGCACCCGGTGCTTCAGGGGGATGGAATAAACCGAGAGGGAGTGGTCTTCCATAATCAGCGAATGGCTATGGGTATCTATATGATTGAAACGAACCTCGTACGGCATTCCTTTGCAGAAGGTATTCAAAACCGGACGCATATAGTCTTCTATCTCTTTGGGGGCATGTATCACCAACTCGCCGATACGCCCGAGCAATCCCAATGTGGAGATTAGTCCCGGCAACCCAAAGCAGTGGTCGCCATGCATATGAGAGATAAAGACGTGATTCAGGCGACTGAACTTTATATGCATACGTCGCATCTGCAGTTGAGAGCCCTCGCCACAATCAATCATGTATAGTTTGTCGCGCAAATCCACCACTTGGGAAGTTGCCAAATGTCGTGTAGTAGGCAGGGCCGAACCGCACCCCAAAATGTTTATATCAAAGTCTGCCATAAGGGATATCACATTGTAAAACTACGCAAAGGTAACAAAAGCCGACCAATCGAGGGTTGGTTCAGAATTCTCGGCGAGCTTGTTAAAAAAGACTATTTTAAGAAAAAAACCATACGCATCAAGCTGTCTTTTTTCTGCTTTGACTACATTTGCAGCAGTTTGTGTCCTGATACTTAGGACTAGGGACAAGAATTATTATTTTATTAAGTTCTAAATCTATAAAAAATTATTACTATGTCAAACATTTCAAGAAGGTCATTCCTTAAAAGAGGAGCAGCGGCTGCGGCAGTATTTTCTATCGTACCGGGCTCTATCTTGGGTAAAAGTCACGGATATGTGGCTCCGACAGACAAGTTGAACATTGCTGCTGTAGGTATCGGTGGTATGGGTCATGCCAACATCAATGTTGTAAAGGGGACAGAGAACATCGTAGCTCTTTGCGACGTAGACTGGAAGTATGCTAAGGGTACATTCGACGAGCATCCAAATGCAAAGAAGTATAAGGATTATCGTAAGATGTACGACGAGATGGGTAAATCTATCGACGCTGTTATCATCGCAACAGCCGACCATACTCACGCAATGATTACAGCTGACGCAATGACTTTGGGCAAGCACGTTTATTGCCAGAAGCCGTTGACACACTCTGTATACGAGTCTCGTCTGTTGACCAAGTTGGCCGCCAGCACAGGTGTTGCAACTCAGATGGGAAACCAGGGTTCTTCTTCTGAAGACACCGATTTGGTTTGCGAATGGATTTGGAATGGTGAGATTGGTGAAATCACGAAAGTGGAATGCGCAACTGACCGTCCTATCTGGCCGCAGGGCTTGAACGCTCCGGAGAAGGCAGACAAGATTCCTTCCACATTGGATTGGGATTTGTTTACCGGTCCTGCTGAATTGAAGCCGTTCAACCACATCTATCATCCTTGGAACTGGCGTGGATGGTGGGCTTACGGTACAGGTGCTCTTGGTGATATGGCTTGCCACATCATGCACACTCCGTTTAAGGCTCTGAAGTTGAAGTATCCGACAAGTGTAGAAGCTACTTCCACACTGTTGCTTCGTGACTGCGCACCTCAGGCAGAGCACATCAAGTTCATCTTCCCGGCTCGTGAGAACATGCCGAAGTTGGCTATGCCGGAAGTTGAGGTACACTGGTATGATGGTGGTATGATGCCTGACCGTCCAAAAGGTTTCCCGGAGAACAAGCAGTTGATGGGCCCCGGTGGTGGTTTGACCATTTTCCACGGAACAAAAGACACTTTGATTTGCGGTTGCTACGGACAGAAGCCGTTCTTGTTGTCAGGTCGTGTTCCAAATGCGCCTAAGGTATGCCGTCGTGTGAAAGTTCACGAAATGGACTGGGTACGTGCATGTAAGGAAAGTGCTTCCAGCCGTGTACAGACTAAGTCTAACTTCGCAGAGGCAGGTCCTTTCAACGAGATGATTGTAATGGGTGTATTGGCAGTTCGTCTGCAGGGTTTGAACAGAATCTTGAAGTGGGACGGCGACAATATGAAGTTCACAAACATCGGAGCCGACGAAACAATCAAGACTTGTATCAGAGACGGATTCACTGTTAAGGATGGTCACCCGACATTCAATAAGGATTGGACCGACCCGATTAACGCACAGCAATTCGCTGAAGAGCTGATTAAGCACAACTACCGTGAAGGTTGGAAGTTGCCTGATATGCCGAGATAATTGTTTTAATATAAAGTAGAAATGAAAAAGTCTGTATTATTTGCCGGTGCTGCATTGATGATGGTTTATTTCACATCTTGTGGTGGCGGAAAGAAAACGGAAGAAGCAGCTGCTGCTGATGCAACTGAGACAAAGACCGAAGAGGCCGCAGTTCCTGAATACAAATTGATGGATTTGCCTACAGTGGATTTGTCTACATTCCCGAAGGATGCCGATGGCAAGATTATCTTGTTCGACGGTAAGACGCTGAATGGCTGGAGAGGTTACGACCGCACGGATGCGCCTAAGGCTTGGGAAGTAAACGACGCTGCAATCCACATCAAGGGTTCAGGAGAAGGTGAAGCCGGTGCCAAAGACGGTGGCGACTTGATTTTCGCTCACAAGTTCAAGAATTTCGAGCTTGAGTGGGAATGGAAGGTAGCCAAGGGCGCCAACTCGGGTGTATTTATCCTGATTCAGGAAGTAGAAGGTCAGCCTTCATACATCTCTTCTCCAGAGTATCAGATTCTGGACAACGTGAACCATCCGGACGCCAAGTTGGGTAAGGACGGTAACCGTCAGTCTGCTTCTCTGTACGATATGATTCCTGCAAAACCGCAGAACTCCAAACCGTTCGGCGAATGGAACAAATCGAAGATTATGTGTTACAAAGGCACAGTTGTTCACTATCAGAACGACGAACCGGTTGTTGAATATCACTTGTGGACACAGCAATGGAAAGAGTTGTTGGACGCAAGCAAGTTCAGCAAGGAAAAATGGCCGTTGGCATACGAACTGCTGTTGAACTGCGGTGGACCTAACAAAGAAGGTTTCATCGGTTTGCAGGACCATGGCGACGACGTTTGGTATCGTAACATCAAAATCAAAGTTTTGGACTAATCTACTCGTAGTCATACGAAGTTTTAGTTGTTACTAAAGAAGCCCGAGAGCAAGGTGGGGTCGCCTTCCGCTCTCGGGTATTTTTGTGCTCAATCGGCGGACATATATATG
>CAVGKO010000079.1:0-7552 GCA_963629885.1 Anaerobutyricum sp. | reverse complement strand
ATTCAGAAGCGTGTGGCAAGAGACAAATACGTAACCACTGAGGAGCTGACAGTGTTGTTGCGCGAAGAAATTGCTGCCTTGCTTACCGAGAACAACACAGAAGATGCCGAGGGCTTCACCTTGCCTGAAGGCAAAAAACCATATGTTATTATGGTTGTCGGGGTAAACGGAGTGGGTAAGACCACGACCATAGGGAAGCTGGCTTATCAGTTTAAGAAAGCAGGTAAACGTGTTTACCTTGGGGCTGCCGATACTTTCCGTGCAGCAGCAGTGGAGCAGCTGGTGATATGGAGCGAGCGTGTTGGCGTCTCAATAGTAAAGCAAAAGATGGGTTCCGACCCTGCCTCTGTGGCTTTCGATACACTTAGTTCGGCAAAAGCCAATGATGCCGATGTGGTTATCATAGATACGGCCGGTCGTTTGCATAACAAGATAAACTTGATGAACGAGTTGACCAAAATCAAGAATGTGATGAAGAAGGTTGTTCCGGATGCTCCGCACGAGGTACTGCTGGTGTTGGATGGGTCTACCGGGCAGAATGCCTTTGAACAAGCCAAGCAGTTTACTGCCGCTACGGAGGTGAATGCGCTGGCTGTCACAAAGCTGGATGGCACAGCCAAGGGCGGTGTGGTTATAGGTATCTCCGACAACTTCCGCATCCCTGTGAAATATATCGGCTTGGGAGAAGGAATGGAAGATTTGCAGGTCTTCAACAAGAAGGAATTCGTTGATTCATTATTCGGAGAATAACCTCTCTTTTATTGGTTATCCCTAAGGATATGAGAAAAAACAAGGTGGATATCATAACGCTTGGTTGTTCGAAGAATCTGGTTGATTCCGAGCAGCTGATGCGGCAGTTCGTGGCCAATGGCTATACGGTGGAGCACGACCCACACAAGATAAACGGAGAGATTGTGGTTGTGAATACCTGCGGCTTTATAGGTGATGCCCAAGAGGAGTCTATCAATATGATTGTGGAGTTGGGCGAAGCCAAGAAGAAAGGCAGGATAGGCAAGCTTTATGTCATGGGTTGCCTTACGGAACGCTTTCTGGAGGAAATGAAGCAGGAACTGCCCGAAGTGGACCATTTCTACGGTAAATTCAATTGGAAACAATTGCTGACTGATATAGGTAAGTCATATTACCATGAGTTGGCTTCAGACCGTGTGCTTACAACGCCTAAGCATTATGCCTTCCTAAAGATAGCTGAGGGGTGCAACCGCACTTGTTCATATTGTGCAATCCCTATCAGTACGGGGCACTATCAATCCCGTCCGATGGAACAGATTGAAGAAGAGGTACGCCTGCTTGCCACCCGGGGAGTAAAAGAGTTTCAGGTGATAGCGCAAGACTTGACCTACTATGGAATGGATTTGTATAAAAGATGCGCTTTGCCGGAGTTGGTTGAGCGTATTTCCGACATTCCCGGTGTGGAGTGGATTCGGCTGCATTACGGCTATCCGTCGCATTTCCCTTACGACCTGCTAAGGGTGATGCGTGAGCGCGACAATGTATGTAAATATTTGGATATCGCTTTGCAGCATATCAGTGACAATATGTTGCAAAAGATGCGTCGCAACATAACGAAAGAAGAAACGCTTGCTTTGCTGGAGCGTATCCGCAGGGAGGTTCCGGGCATTCATATTCGTACAACCCTGATGGTTGGTCACCCGGGGGAAACGGAGCAAGACTTTAATGAGTTGGTGGAATTCGTAAAGAACGCACGCTTCGAACGGATGGGGGCTTTTGCCTACAGTCACGAAGAAGGCACTTATTCCTTTGAACATTACATCGACGATGTCCCCTTGGAAGTTAAACAAGAGAGGTTGGATTGTTTGATGCGGATACAAGAAGGTATCTCCGCTGATATAAATGCAGAGAAAGAGGGCAAAAGTTTCAAGGTGATACTCGATAGGGAGGATGACGACTTTTACGTCGGACGCTCTGAGTTTGATTCGCCCGAGGTTGACCCTGAGATACTTGTGTCGAAGGAGCAGCCGCTATGCATAGGAGATTTTTATAACGTAAGGATTGAAGATGCGCAGGCTTTCGACCTTTACGGGAAGGTGGTGCTTTGATTTTGGTAAGACAAGTATGAACAACAAAGAATTGGTGACAGCGTTGTCCACAAAGTTGGGATGGACCTCGCATGAGGTGGCAGAGATGCTGGAGGGCTTCAGTGCTGTGGCCGGTTCGAAGCTAGCCGACGGTGATGCTGTTTATTTGCAAGGTCTCGGTTTGTTTGAAGTCAAAAAGAAAGCAGAACGTATATCCGTAAACCCGGTAACGGGGAAGCGTTATCTTGTGCCTCCAAAGTTGGTACCTGTCTTCAAGCCGGGGGTAACCATTAAATCCAAACTGAAAGAACTTAGCGAAAATGAATAGCCGACTGACGATACAGGATTTGGCAGGTTTGCTTGCCGAGCGTACCGGGAGGAATAGGCGTGACTCAGAGCTATTCCTTCGGGAGTTTATTGCGGTTGCCTCAGAGGGTGTTTTTACGGATAGAATAGCCAAGGTAAAGGGGTTTGGAACCTTCAAAATCGTTTTGGTGGAGAAACGGGAAAGTATTCATGTGAATACGGGTGAACGTTTTACCATTCCGTCGCATTACAAGATTTCTTTTCTCCCCGACAAAGACCTGAAGGAGTTGGTAAACAAGCCGTTTTCTTTCTTCGAAACGGAAGAGATTTCTGAGGGTGTCGACTTTTCGGATGTAGACATATCCAAAGATGAAGAAGAGAAGGAAACCGACGAGGAAAAAACAGTGGAGGCGGTTGTGACGCCTTCTGTGCAAGAATCACAAGAATCACAAGAATCACCGGAGATAGAGGATACTGAAGAAATGCTTAAAGACGAGACCAATGTGCCTTCTCGTTGGGGAGGGGCTTGGGTGATGGCAGGTGTTGTGGCATTGGTTGCCGTGGTGTGTTTCCTCTTGTATCAGAACCGCGACTTTTTCCCTTGGATGAAGAAGTCTGAACCTTCCGTGCTTGTTGGTAGCTCTTTGCCGGGTTCGGCAGGGATGAAATTGGATACCCTTAAGGCAGAAAAAGATGAGCCTCAAGAAACTCCCATGGAGGAAGAAGTGAAGAGGGATACTGTTACTATTCAAGAGAAAGAAACGGTTGAGCCTAAGTCACAAGTCTTGGCTAAAGTGAAGATAGAGCCGGGTAGCAGGCTAACGCTGATTTCACTTGAGTATTACGGGAGCAAGATTTTCTGGGTATATCTGTATGAGTTTAATAAATCGGAAATCAAAGACCCAAACAATATCCCGGTAGGAACCGAAATACAAGTCCCTGCTCCGGAAGTGTATGGCATCGACAAAAACAGTCGTGCTTCCGTGGATAAGGCTGCCTTGCGCCAAGCGGAGATACTGAGCGGCGGTCAATCGTCGAATTCTCAGGCAAGATGACGGGGAAATGTGTGGCCAAGGGGGGTTTGTATAATTTAACTGTAAAAGTAAAAGATACTGATTTAACATTTCTAATTTTGTGCAGCCGTAAAATAGGGTAGAAACAACAAATAAATAAATAGAAAATCTATGAGTCAAACAGTGGACATTCGTGAGTTGAACGAACGAATAGAGAGTAAAAGTTCGTTCGTTGGCATGATTACGAAGGGTATGGACCAAGTAATTGTGGGACAGAAACATTTGGTGGAATCTTTATTGATAGGTCTGCTTTCAGACGGGCACATTCTTCTTGAAGGAGTGCCGGGGTTGGCCAAGACTCTTGCCATCAAAACTCTGTCTTCGTTGATTGATGCAAAATACAGCCGAATACAGTTTACACCAGACTTGTTGCCTGCCGATGTGATAGGTACTATGATTTATAGTCAGAAGAGCGAAGAATTTTTGGTAAAGCAAGGACCGGTCTTCGCTAATTTTGTATTGGCAGATGAAATCAACCGTGCGCCGGCAAAGGTGCAGAGTGCTCTCTTGGAGGCAATGCAGGAGCGTCAGGTGACAATTGGCGAGAATACGTATCAGTTGCCGAAGCCGTTCTTGGTAATGGCTACGCAGAACCCTATTGAGCAGGAAGGTACCTATCCACTGCCTGAAGCCCAGGTAGACCGTTTTATGATGAAAGTCATCATCAACTATCCGAAGAAAGAAGAAGAGAAATTGATTATTCGTCAGAATATCTCCGGTGTGAAGCCGGATATCAAGCCGGTATTGACGAAGGATGAAATCCTGGAGGCTCGTGAGGTTGTTCGCGAAGTATACTTGGACGAGAAGATAGAACGCTACATCGTCGATATCGTATATGCAACCCGTTTCCCTCAGGAGCATGGCTTGCCTAATCTTACAAACATGATTTCTTTTGGTGCATCTCCACGTGCTTCCATCAACTTGGCATTGGCTGCACGCGCCTACGCATTCATCAAACGCAGAGGTTATGTAATCCCCGAGGATATACGTGCTGTGTGTCATGATGTGATGCGCCACCGTATCGGTTTGAGTTATGAAGCTGAGGCAAACAACCTGACATCTGAGGAGGTTATCAGCGAAATCCTTAACAAGGTGGAGGTGCCTTAATCTTCCATCTTTCGGCACAACGCTTTTCATTCCGTAGGGGAGTAGCTCCCGAATTAGTGGGAGCGGTTTTAGCCTGTCTGTATGGGTTCTTCCATTCGTGGAAGAATCCGTGGAAAGGGTTTTGAGGGTACAAATTGAAGAGAAAATGGAAACAAGTGAACTATTAAAGAAGGTTCGGCAGATTGAGATAAAGACTCGTGGCTTGTCGCGAAACATCTTTGCTGGGCAATACCATTCGGCATTCAAGGGTCGTGGTATGGCTTTTAGCGAAGTTCGCGAATATCAATACGGTGACGATATCCGCGATATTGATTGGAACGTAACGGCACGCTATGTTCGCCCTTATGTCAAGGTGTTTGAGGAAGAACGCGAACTGACGGTGATGCTCTTGATTGATGTGTCGGGTAGTAGAGACTTTGGTTCCGTAAACGTGATGAAGAAGGAGATAATCACGGAGATTGCCGCAACATTGGCGTTTTCTGCCATACAAAACAACGACAAGATTGGGGTGGTGTTCTTCTCAGATAAGATAGAGAAATTCATTCCTCCGCAGAAAGGGAAGAAACATATCCTATATATCATCCGTGAACTTATTGATTTCAAACCTGAGGACACGAAGACCAACATCAGTCAAGTCCTGAAATTTATGACCAATGCCATTAAGAAACGCTGTACGACGTTCCTTATATCCGACTTTATTGACAAGGAGGGCTTCAAGGATGCGCTGACGATTGCCGGCAGGAAGCATGATGTGGTGGCCATTCAGGTGTACGACCGTAGGGAAACCGAACTTCCGTCTGTAGGACTGATGAAGATAAAAGATGCCGAGAGTGGAGCAGAACATTGGATTGACAGTTCTTCTGCCCGCGTTCGTGAGGCCTATAAGGATTGGTGGAATCGTAGGCAGGAGGTGATGAACGACTCGTTTAAGAAGAGCCATGTGGATTCGGTGTCGATTAGTACGGAAGATGATTATGTGAAGGCATTGATTGCCCTTTTTGATAAACGTAGTTAAGCATGCAAAAAAGAATTCTAAATAAATGCATTCTGCTTCTTTTCTTGGCTCTATTGACCGGAGGAAGGATGTTTGCGCAGCAGACACTGATTGATGTAAAGCTCGACTCTGCTGCCATTCTTATAGGAGAGCAGGCGGTTTTGCATCTGACGGTTACAACCGACAAGGACAAACCTGTTCAGATTGTGATACCCAACGATACGCTGATGCGTGGCGTTGAGGTGTTGAGTCTTTCCAAGGCAGATTCGTCGGTGATAGAGAACGATAGATTGCTCATCAAGCAGGATATTTTGGTCACTTCGTTCGACTCTTCTTTGTATCTGTTGCCGCCATTCAAAGTGATAGACGGAGTGGATACGGTATATTCCAATCAGGTGGCATTGAAGGTCTCAACCATTCCGGTGGACATGGACAAACCGGAGGAATTCAACGATATAAAGAATGTTTGGAAGCCACCTTTTGTGTTGGCTGACTATTATCCTATAATCTTTGGAGTCTTGTTGGCTCTTCTCTTGATTTGTTTGGCTGCATATATTATCAAGCGGTTGCGTAACAAACAATCTTTGATTCCGTTTGCAAAGCCGGAGCCCAAGCTTCCGCCTTATGAGCAGGCAATTAAGGAATTGGATGAGATAAAGCAGCAGAAACTATGGCAGCAGGGACGCTACAAGGAATATCATACAATGATTACCGAAACATTGCGTCGATATATCGTTGAGCGCTTTGGTATCGGTGCCATGGAAATGACTTCCGGTGAAATCCTGGATAACATCCGTAAGCAGCACGAGGCAGATTCCGTATACGAGAATCTGAAACAGATACTGACATTGTCCGATTTTGTGAAGTTCGCCAAGATGAATCCGCTTCCGGATGAGAACGATTTGAGTATGATGAATGCATACCTCTTTGTCAATCAAACGAAGGTTGAGGAAGTATCCGCCCCGGAGAATGCAGAGGCTGAAGAGAATATAACAAAGACAACAGAGACAAACGATTCTAATATAACAAAGGAATAAAATGGTATTTGCAAATCCCACATATCTATATTTGTTGTTGCTGCTCATTCCGATGATTGGGTGGTATATCTGGAAGCTCCGCAAGAGTCAGGCGAGTTTGCAGGTGTCATCTTCGGAAGCATTTGATGTGCCTGAGGCCGCTTCGTGGAAAGTGTATCTGCGACATGTGCCTTTCGTGCTAAGAATGGCGGCAATAGCGGTACTTATCATTGTGTTGGCACGTCCACAGTCCACAAACAGTTGGCAGAACACCTCTACGGAGGGTATCGATATTGTTATGGCGATGGACGTTTCCACCAGTATGTTGGCACAGGATTTTAAGCCGAATAGATTGGAGGCAGCCAAAGATGTGGCAGCATCGTTTATCAACGGTCGTCCGAATGACAACATCGGGCTGGTGGTTTTTGCTGCCGAGAGTTTTACTCAGTGTCCGCTTACGGTGGACCATTCAGTGCTCTTGAATCTCTTTAAGGACATCCAGCCGGGTATCATTCAAGATGGAACGGCAATTGGTTTGGGGTTGGCCAATGCGGTAAGCCGCGTTAAAGACAGTATGGCCAAGTCGAAGGTTATCATCTTGCTTACTGATGGTGTGAATAATGCTGGGGAGATTGCTCCTGTTACGGCTGCTGAGATAGCCAAAACGTTTGGCATCCGTATTTATGCAATCGGAGTGGGGACGCAAGGTTCGGCTCCTTATCCTTTCCAAACTGCGTTCGGCATACAATATCAGAACATACCTGTCGAGATTGACGAGCCTACCTTGAAGCAGATTGCGGCAACCACGGGTGGACAGTATTTCCGGGCAACGGATAATGAAAGTTTGAAGGAAATCTATTCGGAAATCGACAAGATGGAGAAGACCAAGATTAGTGTACAACAATACAGCAAGAAGCAGGAAGAGTATAAGAATTGGGCTTTGCTGTTGTTTGTTTTGCTCTTGGCTGAGGTTTTATTGAAAAATACATTGTTAAGAAA
>CAVGKO010000078.1:5178-7558 GCA_963629885.1 Anaerobutyricum sp. | reverse complement strand
CTCCCCTGATGCCGGAAAAGCACTTTTCTTGCTTCCGGGGGCTCCCCTGATGCCGGAAAAGCACTTTTCTTGCTTCCGGGGGCTCCCCTGATGCCGGAAAAGCACTTTTCTTGCTTCCGGGGGCTCCCCTGATGCCGGAAAAGCACTTTTCTTGCTTCCGGGGGCTCCCCTGATGCCGGAAAAGCACTTTTCTTGCTTCCGGGGGCTCCCCTGATGCCGGAAAAGCCCTCGGCTGATGTTTTTTTCGTGGAAAATGTCGGAGTGGGGGTGCTATTTCTCTTTCAGAAGGTCCGGACGCAGTCTTGCTGTCCTCTCTTGAGCCTGTTGCAGGCGCCATTCGTCTATCTTTTGCTGGTGCCCCGAAAGGAGAATGTCGGGCACTTTCCATCCCTTGTAGTCTGCCGGCCGCGAGTAGACGGGCGGCGCCAATAGGTTGTCTTGGAAGGAATCGGAGAGGGCACTCTGCTCGTCACCAATGGCACCCGGTATCAGTCTAACCACGGCATCGGTGATGATTGCTGCAGCCAGTTCGCCTCCCGTAAGAACATAATCGCCAACGGATATCTCTTTGGTGATAAGATGCTCACGTATGCGGTAATCAATACCCTTGTAGTGCCCGCAGAGGATGATAAGGTTGTTGAGTAGCGACATGCTGTTTGCCATCGATTGGTTGAATGTCTCGCCGTCGGGAGAGGTGTAGATAACCTCGTCGTAGTCGCGTTCGCTTTTCAAAGCCGAGATAGCCCTGTCTATCGGCTCAATCTGCATCACCATCCCGGCTTCGCCACCAAAGGGATAGTCGTCCACGCGTCTCCATTTGTTTGTAGTGTAGTCGCGCAGGTTGTGCAGATGGATTTCTGCCAACCCTTTGTCTTGCGCCCGTTTTACAATGGAACAATTGACCATTCCGTCAATCATCTCGGGAAGTATGGTTAGAATATCGATACGCATAGTGGGAAAATTTCTTGCTGGAATATCTATCCAGTGATAACTGCACAAAAGTAAGAAAAACCCCTCAAAGGGTGATAAAGTTCATGCCCGTTTTGAATAATAGTGCGAATATGCTTACTTTTGCCAGTCAAATTTTCGCAGCGTGACAAACGCAAAGTATAACGAGACGGAATAAATTTTAGAAGAATGAATATATCTTATAACTGGCTGAAGGAATATCTCGATTTCGACTTGCAGCCCGAGGAAGTATCGGCGGCGCTTACCTCCATTGGTTTGGAAACCGGAGGGGTAGAAGAAGTTCAAACAATCAAAGGCGGATTGGAAGGATTGGTTATCGGAGAGGTGCTTACTTGCGAGGAGCATCCCAATTCCGACCATCTTCATATCACTACTGTCAACGTTGGTAGCGGAGAGCCTCTGCAGGTTGTTTGTGGTGCGCCCAATGTTGCAGCCGGCCAGAAGGTTGTTGTAGCTGTGAACGGAACGAAGCTCTATGATGGTGACAAGGAGTTTACCATCAAACGCTCGAAGATTCGTGGTGTTGAGTCGAACGGTATGATTTGCGCAGAAGACGAGATAGGGGTTGGAACGGACCATTCCGGCATCATTGTTCTCCCCGGCAGCGCAGTTGTAGGAACTCCGGCAAAGGAATATTATAATGTAAAGAGCGATTATGTGCTTGAGGTGGATATCACCCCGAACCGCGTGGATGCCACATCACACTTTGGTGTGGCTCGCGACCTGGCTGCTTACCTGAAACGTCATGGTAAACCTGCAGAGTTGAAACGTCCGTCGGTGGATGCCTTCAAGATTGACGACGATGCCCCGGCTATTGAGGTGACGGTAGAGAATACTGAGGCTTGCCTGCGTTATTCGGGCGTTACTATCAAGGGCGTGACGGTGAAAGAGAGTCCGGACTGGATGAAGAACCGTTTGACGGCAATTGGTCTGCGCCCCATCAACAACGTTGTGGACGTGACCAATTATGTGTTGCACGAACTGGGGCTGCCTCTCCACTCGTTTGATGCCGGCAAGGTGAAAGGTGGCAAGGTGATAGTGAAGACTCAGCCTGAGGGAACGAAGTTTGTTACTTTGGACGGCGTGGAGCGCACTTTGACCGACCGCGACTTGATGATTTGCAACACCGAAGAGCCGATGTGTATCGGCGGTGTGTTTGGCGGACTCGACTCGGGCGTAACGATGCAGACCAAGGATGTGTTCCTCGAGGCTGCTTGCTTCCATCCCACATGGATTCGTAAGACTGCCCGTAGGTTTGGCTTGAACACCGATGCTTCTTTCCGTTTTGAGCGTGGCTTGGACCCCAATTGCACCACATACGTACTTAAGCGTGCGGCTTTGTTGATTCAGGAACTGGCAGGAGGTAAGATTACCGGAGCCATCCAGGATATCTATCCGAAACCGGTGAAAC
>CAVGKO010000078.1:0-5168 GCA_963629885.1 Anaerobutyricum sp. | reverse complement strand
CCCCTATGAGGTGGAGCTGACGTACGATAAAATCAATAGCTTGATTGGTAAAGAAATCCCCAAGGACACGGTCAAGAGCATTCTCGACAGCCTGGAAATGAAGATTGTTTCCGAGACGGAAGAAGGCTTGACGGTGCATGTTCCGGTATACCGCATAGACGTGCAACGCGATGTGGATGTCATAGAAGACATTCTCCGTATCTATGGCTACAACAACGTGGAGTTTGGCGAAAGCCTGAAGTCGAACCTCAGCTACAAGACATCTGTCGACCGCAGTTATCAGATGCAGAACCTTATCTCCGAGCAGCTCTGCGGCGCAGGCTTCAACGAGATACTCAACAACTCGCTGACTCGCTCTGCCTACTATAATGAGTTGACCACATATCCGGTCTCTCACTGTGTCATGCTGATGAACCCGCTGAGCGCAGACCTTAACAGTATGCGTCAGACATTGTTGTTCGGCGGTTTGGAGAGTATAGCGTATAACGCCAAGCGTAAGAACAGCAATATCCGCTTCTTTGAGTTTGGTAACTGCTACGATTATAATAAAGAGAAGAAACGCGAAGACGCCACTTTGGCAGAGTTTTCCGAAGACTATCGCCTTGGCCTTTGGGTTTGCGGCAACCGCGTGGAGAACAGTTGGGCGCATGCCGACGAGAAGTCGAGCGTATACGAACTGAAGGCATACGTGGAGAATATCCTGGCGCGTCTGGGTGTTGAACCCAAGAAGGTGGTCTTTGGCAACCTTAAGAACGACATCTATTCAGCCGCTATCAGTATTACAACCGGTTCGGGACAGGAATTGGGTACTTTCGGCGTTGTTAATCGCGGAATATGCAAGTCCTTGGACATCGATTTTGATGTCTACTTTGCCGAATTGTCATGGACAAGGCTGATGAAGGAGACGAAGAAAAACAAGGTGACATTCTCTGATATATCCAAGTTCCCGGCAGTAAAACGCGACTTGGCGTTGTTGCTCGACAAGTCGGTGCAGTTCTCCGCCATTGAGAAGATTGCCCGCGAGAGCGAACGCAAGCTGCTGAAGGAAGTATCCTTGTTTGATGTGTATGAGGGCAAAAACCTCCCATTAGGCAAGAAGTCGTATGCCGTAAGTTTCTTCCTCCAAGACGAGACAAAGACTTTGAACGATAAACAAATTGATGCAATCATGCAGAAGATTCGGAAGAATCTGGAAGACAAGCTTGGCGCATCGTTGAGATAATGATTTTATAACAACAAAAACATTCGAAAATAATATGGGAAGAGCGTTTGAGTTCCGTAAAGCGAGAAAATTTAAGCGTTGGGGCAATATGGCCCGTGTGTTCACGAAACTGGGTAAGGAAATTACTATAGCCGCGAAAGCCGGTGGCCCCGACCCGGAGAATAACCCTCACTTGCGTGTCTTGATGCAGACGGCAAAGAAGGAGAACATGCCGAAGGACAACGTAGAACGTGCTATTAAGCGTGCCGTAGAGAAAGACTTTACCGGCTATAAGGAAATGAACTACGAAGGCTATGGTCCTTATGGTATTGCCATCTTCGTGGAGACAGCTACCGACAACACAACCCGTACGGTTGCCAATGTGCGCAGCTATTTTACCAAACATGGTGGTTCGCTTGGTACGAGCGGTAGCCTTGAGTTTATGTTCGAACACAAATGCGTTTTCCATATTGCAAAGAAGGATGGCATATCGCTCGAAGACTTGGAGCTCGAACTGATTGATTATGGCGTAGACGAAGTGGATGAAGAGGACGACGAAGTGGTTATCTACGGCGAGTTTGCACAGAATTCGGCCATCCAGAAATACCTGGAAGAAAATGGCTACGAGATTACAAGTAGCGAGTTTGTACGTATCCCCAACGACTTGAAAGAGGTGACAGCCGAACAGCGTGAGACCTTGGAGAAGTTGATTGAGAAGTTGGAAGACGACGACGATGTTCAGAATGTTTTCCACAACATGAAAGAAGACGATAGCAACGACGACGAATAAGTTATCAAGCATGACTTGGTGGAGGGGTTTATTCTGCGGAATAAGCCCCTTTGTCGTTTCTGTGGCGGAGAAAGTCATAGCCTTTTGATGACAAAATGGCTTATTTTTCGCCATGGTACTTATTTTGTAAGACTGCTCTGTGAAAATCAAAAACAGATAACAAACAAAAAACAGAAATAGAGTTATGAATTTTAACAGTTTTACAATTAAGTCGCAGGAGGCTGTTCAGCAGGCGGTGCAGTTGGTTCAGAAAAACAACCGGCAGGTGATTGAGCCTGTACATTTGCTTAAGGCCGTTATCATGACGGGTGAGAGCATCACGAACTTCCTCTTTCAGAAGCTGGGTGTGAACATCCAGAATCTGAACATGACACTGGACCGTCAGATAGAATCCTATCCGAAGGTATCCGGTGGCGAGCCCTACTTGTCGAACGAATCGAATGCCGTTTTGCAGAAGGCTATCGATTATTCCGGTAAGATGGGTGACCAGTATGTCTCTCTGGAGCACATCATCCTCGCGTTGTTTGCTGTGAAAAGCACGGCTTCGCAGATGTTGAAGGATGCCGGTGTTACAGAGAAGGAACTCGAGATGGCTATCGAAGAGCTTCGTAAAGGAAATAAGGTGACGAGCCAGTCGGCAGAAGATACCTACGACTCGCTGAGCAAATACGCTATCAATCTTAACGAACGTGCCCGCAGCGGCAAACTCGACCCGGTTATCGGGCGTGACGACGAGATTCGTCGTGTGCTTCAGATTCTGAGTCGTAGAACAAAAAACAATCCTATCCTGATTGGTGAGCCGGGTGTTGGTAAAACAGCCATTGCCGAAGGTTTGGCGCATCGTATTGTGCGCGGCGACGTGCCTGAGAATTTGAAGTCGAAACAAATCTACTCGCTGGATATGGGTGCACTGATTGCCGGTGCCAAGTATAAAGGTGAGTTTGAGGAGCGACTGAAGTCGGTTGTGGGCGAGGTGACCAAGTCGGATGGCGAGATTATCCTTTTCATTGATGAGATACACACCTTGGTGGGTGCCGGCAAGAGTGACGGGGCAATGGATGCCGCCAACATCTTGAAACCTGCCCTGGCGCGTGGCGAACTGCGTGCCATTGGGGCAACCACATTGGACGAGTATCAGAAATACTTCGAGAAGGATAAGGCCCTTGAACGTCGTTTCCAGATTGTGATGGTGGACGAGCCTGACGAGTTGGACACGATATCAATCCTTCGTGGTTTGAAGGAAAAGTATGAGAACCATCATAAGGTGCGTATCAAAGACGACGCCATCATTGCTGCCGTACAACTTTCGTCGCGTTACATCACCGACCGTTTCCTTCCGGATAAGGCCATCGACCTTATGGATGAGGCTGCAGCGCGTCTGCGTATGCAGGTCGACTCGGTGCCCGAATCGCTCGATGAGGTTTCGCGTCGTATCAAACAGTTGGAGATTGAGCGCGAGGCCATCAAACGTGAGAACGACACCACAAAGCTTGAACAGCTGAACGAGGAGATTGCCAACCTCAAGGAAGAGGAGAAAAAGCAGAAGGCTCAATGGGAAAGCGAGAAAGAGCAAATCAACAAGATTCAGCAGAACAAGATTGACATCGAGAACCTGAAGTTTGAAGCCGACAAGGCAGAGCGCGAGGGCGACTACGGTAAGGTAGCCGAGATTCGTTACGGAAAGCTGAAGGCCAAGGAGGAAGAAATCAAAGAGATTCAAGCCAAGCTGCACACAATGCAGGGCGGGGCTGCTATGATTAAGGAGGAGGTCGACAGCGAAGACATTGCCGATGTTGTATCGCGTTGGACGGGCATTCCTGTCAACAAGATGATGCAGAGCGAGCGTGAGAAGCTGCTCCGTTTGGAGGACGAGCTTCATACACGTGTGATTGGGCAAGACGAGGCCATCACAGCCATTGCCGATGCTGTGCGTCGTAGCCGTGCCGGGTTGCAAGACCCCAAACGTCCTATTGGTTCGTTCATCTTCCTGGGAACTACCGGTGTGGGTAAAACGGAGCTTGCCAAGGCGTTGGCAGAGTATTTGTTTGATGACGAGAACAGCATGACGCGTATTGATATGAGCGAGTATCAGGAGAAGTTCAGCGCGACGCGTTTGATTGGTGCACCTCCGGGATATGTAGGCTACGATGAAGGCGGTCAGCTGACAGAAGCCATACGAAGAAAACCTTATTCGGTTGTTCTTTTCGATGAGATTGAGAAGGCGCACCCGGATGTTTTCAATATCCTCTTGCAGGTATTGGACGATGGCCGTCTGACCGACAATAAGGGAAGAGTTGTGAACTTCAAAAACACAATCATCATCATGACCAGCAATATGGGGTCGTCGTTGATTCGCGAGAGTTTCGAGAAAATTACGCCGAGCAATCGCGAGAAGGTAATCGACGAGACCAGAATCAAGGTTTTGGAACTGCTGAAGAAGTCGATTCGTCCGGAATTCTTGAACCGTATTGATGAAGTCATAATGTTTACTCCGTTGAACGAGGAGGAGATTCGAAAGATTGTAACCTTGCAGCTCAATGGCGTGAAGAAGACGATGGAGAGCAATGGCGTTGCTCTGAATTTCACCGATGCAGCCGTTGATTTCATTGCGGATGTTGGCTACGACGCTCAGTTTGGCGCCCGTCCCGTGAAACGTGCCATACAAAAGTATGTGCTCAACGAGCTCTCGAAGGAGATTCTTGGGATGAAAATCGACAAGGAGCGTCCGATAGTAATCGACCGTGAAGGTAATACTTTGGTGTTCCGTAACTGATTTTTTGAGATAATTGAAAGAAGGTGGGGATTGTTCCATGGAGGAGCAGTCCCCATTTTTTGTGGGGAAAAGCATGTTTAAAAAATGTTTCCATGGTGAGTCTGTTTTTGTCTAAAACATACGAAGACGATACGCGTATGATTACTTTGATAATTTGTGCTTCTTTGCATAAGAGTTGTATGTGTTAGTTTGTGTTGGTTTTAGACGTAGGATGGCCGCGTAGATGGTTTACAGGCGGAGGGGTAATGTGTTTTTTTGAAAATGCAAATTTTTAATGTTTTTTATCTGTTGTTTCTGTGGGATAACATATATTTGTGCCCAAAGACATTTCTATTACGAAGAGAAATGCATTATGTCAAACCAAAACCCATCAGTTATGTTTAAAAAAATCATGTATGTAGGTT
>CAVGKO010000077.1:0-7830 GCA_963629885.1 Anaerobutyricum sp. | reverse complement strand
CTGCGAGCCTGTATATCCGTCAAGGAGAAACGTTCCATCAAACGTGTTCTTGCCTCGTCGGGGGTCTTCGACGAACGGATGATGGCTATCACCTCGTCGATATTGTCTGATGCTATAATCAAACCCTCAAGGATATGAGCCCTCTCTTCCGCCTTCTTCAGCTCGAAGCGAGAACGACGGATAACAACCTCATGACGATGGTCCACAAACGCCTTAATCAAATCCTTAAGGTTAAGCAACTGCGGACGGCCGTTCACCAAAGCGATGTTGTTGACACTGAAAGACGACTGCAAGGCTGTAAGCTTATACAGTTTATTAAGGACGACGCTTGAGTTGGCATCACGTTTCACATCAATAACTATACGCATACCGCTACGGTCTGACTCATCATTGACGTTGGAAATGCCATCTATACGTTTCTCGTTCACCAAATCGGCTATCGACTTGATGAGCTCAGCCTTATTAACAAGGTAAGGAATCTCGGTGATAACAATCTTTTCGTGATTGTTTTCCACCTCTATCTCCGCTTTACCGCGAAGGATGATGCGCCCCCTACCTGTTTCGAAAGCTTCCTTCACCCCGGCATATCCGTAGATTGTTGCGCCGGTAGGGAAATCCGGAGCTTTGATATATCGCATCAAGCCTTCCACGTCTATGTCTCCATGGGCATCGATATAAGCGACACATCCGTCCAACACCTCGGTCAGGTTGTGCGTCGGCATGTTCGTGGCCATACCCACAGCAATACCCGAGGCACCGTTCACCAAAAGGTTGGGGATACGTGTAGGCAACACTGTAGGCTCCTTCAATGTGTCATCAAAGTTGAGCTGAAAATCCACAGTGTCTTTCTCTATATCGCGAAGCATCTCTTCGGCAAGCTTGCTCAGCCTTGCCTCCGTATAACGCATGGCAGCAGGGCTGTCGCCGTCAACCGAACCAAAGTTACCCTGACCGTCTACCAACATATAACGCATAGACCAATTCTGAGCCATACGCACCATAGCGTAGTAGACCGACGAGTCGCCATGCGGATGATATTTACCTAAAACTTCACCAACAATTCTTGCAGATTTTTTATAAGGCTTGTCGGACGTGTTTCCCAACTCATTCATTCCAAACAAAATGCGGCGATGAACAGGTTTGAAACCATCCCTAACATCCGGAAGGGCACGCGAAACAATGACAGACATTGAATAGTCAATGTATGCCGTTCTCATCTCATCCTCAATGTTAATCCTAATAATTCTGTCTTCTTGTTCAATCATTTAATCCTATATTAATTACGATGTCTTACCTCTTAAAAAGCGCACTAAGGTAGTGCTTTTCCACGTACCACGAAAGTTTTCACCCTTAATTTTATCATCCAGGGCCCTCAGAGAGCCCCGTAAGCCATGATGGAATAATGGCATGAATTTTGTCCGAAGTGTGGAGAGTTTTATTACTAATTTTGCAGAGTTAGGTTATATATAATATGGAGAATAACTATTCGAAAAGACTTATCGACGTTGTAGGGTATAGCCGCGAAGAGGCATCAAGGCTTCAGAACAGTTATATCGGACCGGAGCATTTGATGCTTGGCATCATCCGCGACGGCGGAGGCAAAGCCATTGAGCTTTTGCAGGATTTGCATGCCGATATACCCGATATAAAGAAGAAGATAGAGCAGGAAATCAGAAACACCCTCGAGATAGAAGCTTCTGAGCTGCAAGACATAACCGTAAGCAAGACAACAGAGAGAGTCTTGCGCATGAGCATGTTGGAGGCACGAAGGTTTAAGACTGACGTGATTGGCACGGAGCATCTTCTGTTGGCCATCCTCAAAGAAGAATTCAACGTGGCAGCAAAGGTACTCTCTGAAGTAGGCATCGACTATCGTAGCATATACAACCGTCTGGTTGACAAAACCGGAGGAAGCACAGCCATGGATGCCGACGCCATCAGCAATGGCTATACGGATGACGACGAGGAAGATGAGGAGGACGACGAGGATATTCCTTCGCAGAAAAACACCTCCCGCTCATCAAAGACCAAAGCGGCACAGCCCAAGTCGCCCAACGACACACCGGTGCTCGACAACTTCGGCACTGACATAACCCGCGCCGCTGCCGAAAACAAGCTTGACCCCATTGTTGGGCGTGAGAAGGAGATTGAGCGTTTGGTACAGATACTTAGCCGTAGGAAGAAAAACAATCCGGTGCTGATAGGCGAGCCGGGCGTTGGCAAGTCTGCCATCGTGGAGGGGCTTGCCCTACGTATCATACAGCGTAAGGTGTCACGTATATTGTTTGGCAAACGTGTGATTAGCTTGGATATGGCTTCCGTTGTTGCCGGAACGAAGTATCGCGGACAGTTTGAGGAACGCATCAAGGCCATCCTCAACGAGCTCTCGAAGAACCCCAACATCATCCTTTTCATCGATGAAATCCACACCATTGTGGGTGCAGGGGCGGCTACCGGCTCCATGGATGCTGCCAATATGCTGAAGCCTGCCTTGGCACGTGGCGAGGTGCAGTGCATCGGGGCAACAACCCTTGACGAATATCGCAAGAGCATTGAGAAGGACGGAGCCCTTGAGCGTCGTTTCCAGAAGGTTATTGTTGACCCTACGACGGCTGAAGAGACATTGCAGATACTTAAGAACGTCAAGCCGTGTTACGAAGAGCATCACAACGTTAGCTATACCGACAATGCCCTTGAGGCATGCGTGAGGTTGACGGGACGTTATATCAACGACCGTAACTTTCCTGACAAAGCTATCGATGCCTTGGACGAAGCCGGCTCTCGCGTACATGTGTCAAACATCTCTGTCCCGAAAGCCATCGAAGAGCTGGAGACAAAGATAGAGGAGACAAAATCGGAAAAACTGGCAGCAGTGAAGTCGCAAAACTTTGAGTTGGCAGCAAGCTTCCGCGATAAGGAACGTCAGTATCTTCTGCAGCTGGAAGCCGAGAAAGCCGAATGGGAACAATACTTGCAGGAGCACCGCGAAGTGGTGGACGAAGACAAAGTTGCCGAAGTGGTAGCCATGATGTCAGGCGTGCCCGTTCAACGTATAGCAAAGGCAGAAAACCAAAAGCTGCTCGAGATGGCAGAGAAGCTGAAGACAAAGGTGATTGGTCAGGACGATGCCGTAGAGAAGGTGGTGAAGGCCATACAACGTAACCGTGTAGGGCTGAAAGACCCCAACAAACCCATCGGAACATTTATGTTTCTTGGTCCGACAGGCGTAGGTAAAACCCACCTTGCCAAGAAGTTGGCCGAATATCTCTTCGACTCGGCAGACGCATTGATTCGCGTTGACATGAGCGAATATCTCGAGAAGTTTGCCGTCTCACGCCTTATTGGTGCGCCTCCGGGATATGTGGGCTACGAGGAAGGCGGTCAGCTGACCGAGAAGGTCCGCCGCAAACCCTACTCCGTGGTGTTGCTCGACGAGATAGAGAAGGCACACCCCGACGTGTTCAACCTCCTGCTGCAGGTGTTGGACGAAGGAAGGCTTACCGACAGTCTGGGCCGGAGGGTGGACTTCAAGAACACCGTGCTGATTATGACCTCCAACGTGGGAACACGTCAACTGAAGGACTTTGGGCGCGGCATCGGGTTCAGCAAGCAGACGGAGGTGGACAAAGACTTCTCGCGCGGCGTTATCCAAAAGGCATTAAACAAGTCGTTTGCTCCGGAGTTCTTGAACCGTATAGACGACATTATCATGTTCGACCAACTGGATAAAGAGGCTATCCTCAAGATAGTGGACATAGAGCTTGAGGGCGTCTATAGCCGTGTACGCGCAATGGGCTACGAATTGGTCATCACCCCCGAAGCAAAGGAATTCATTGCCTCGAAGGGCTACGACGTACAGTTTGGCGCACGTCCTCTGAAGCGGGCAATACAAAAGTATCTGGAAGACGAAATGGCAGAACTGATTATTCACGACTCTTTGAAAGAGGGCGACGAGATTGTTGCCGACCTTAATAAAGAGGAGCAGAAAATCATTCTCTCAGGAAAAGAAAAAGAACAAAACAACGATTAAAAACATAGAGTAAAATGGCAAAACAAGGAAACATAGGTGTTACGAGCGAGAACATCTTCCCTATCATCAAAAAGTTTTTGTATAGTGACCACGAGATTTTTCTTCGTGAGATAGTTTCGAACGCTGTAGATGCCACTCAGAAACTAAAGACATTGTCGTCGGTCGGTGAGTTCAAAGGCGAACTGGGCGATTTGTCGGTACATGTAAGCTTCGACGACAAGACCATAAAGATTTCGGACCGCGGTATAGGTATGACTGCCGAAGAAATTGACAAATACATCAACCAGATTGCCTTCTCCGGCGCAGAAGAGTTTGTTGAAAAATACAAGAACGACGCAGCAGCCATCATCGGTCATTTCGGTCTTGGCTTCTATTCTTCGTTCATGGTTTCGAGCAAGGTGGAGATTGTTACCAAATCCTATAAAGAAGGCTCGGTAGCAATGAAATGGAGCTGCGACGGCACACCGGAATATTCTCTTGAGGAGACCGAAAAAGCCGACCGCGGTACGGATATCATCCTCTATATCGACGACGAGAACAAGGACTTTTTGGACAAGAACAAAATCCTCGGTTTGCTGACAAAATACTGCCGCTTCCTCCCCGTGCCCATCGTCTTTGGCAAGAAGCAGGAATGGAAAGACGGCAAGTATGTCGACACCGACGAAGACAACATCATCAACGACGTCACTCCGGCATGGGTGCGCAAGCCATCGGACTTGACCGACGAGGACTATAAGAAGTTCTATCGCGACCTCTACCCCATGTCGGAAGAGCCTCTGTTTTGGATTCACCTGAATGTGGACTATCCGTTCCACCTCACCGGTATCCTCTACTTCCCACGTATCAAGAGCAACATCGACTTGCAGAGAAACAAGATACAGCTCTATTGCAACCAGGTGTTCGTCACCGACTCCGTGGAAGGTATCGTGCCCGAGTTCCTTACACTGCTTCACGGTGTGATTGACTCGCCCGACATTCCGCTTAACGTCTCGCGTTCTTATCTGCAGAGCGACCAAAACGTGAAGAAGATATCCAACCATATCACCAAGAAGGTGGCAGATAGGTTGGAGGAAATCTTCAAGAACGACCGTAAGCAGTTCGAAGAGAAGTGGGACAGCTTGAAGCTGTTCATACAATACGGCATGCTTAGCGACGAGAAGTTCTACGACCGCGCAGCCAAGTTTGCCCTCTTGAAGGATGTGGACGGCAAGTACTACACCTTTGATGAATACAAGACCCTGACCGAGGCAAATCAGACCGACAAAGACGGTAATCTTGTATACCTCTACGCAACGAACCTCGACGACCAGTATAGCTACATCCAAGCCGCCAAGGACAAGGCTTACAATGTATTGTTTATGAACGGCCGGCTCGATATTCATGCCATCGGTCAGATGGAGCAGAAATTCGACAAGACGCGCTTGGTACGTGTCGACAGCAACACCATCGACAACCTTATCCCGAAGGACAACAAGGGAGAGGTTACCCTCAACGAAGACCAGAAGAATGCCCTCCAAGAGATGTTCCGCAGTCAGCTGCCGAAGATGGAGAAGGCGGAATTCGTTGTTACCTTCGAGGCCTTGGGCGAGACTGCCAATCCTGTCATGCTGACACAAGGCGAATATATGCGCCGTATGCGTGAGATGTCTGCCATGCAACCGGGAATGTCGTTCTACGGCGAGATGCCCGACAGCTACGACCTGGTGTTGAACACCGACCATGCGCTTGTAAAGAAGGTGCTCCGAGGCGAGGAAGAAAGCTGCGGAGAAAAGCTTAAACCTATCCTGGCTGACCTTAAGGGTTGGAAAGCCCGTCAAGCCGACCTTCGCGAGGCACAAAGCAAGAAGAAGGAAGATGAAATCAGCGCCGAGGAAAAAGAGGACATGACAAAAACCAATCATAAGATTGACGAATTGGCGTCACAACGCGATGCCATCCTGTCAGAATACGCTTCCGGTAACCAATTGGTAGGTCAACTTATCGACCTGGCACTCCTTGCAAGCGGTATGCTGAAGGGCGAAGCGCTGAGCCGCTTCATCCAACGTAGCGTCCGGATGATTGGGTAAACCTTTTCGAGGTTTATTTTTAAGGGAATAATTCAGAAAGAGTGTTTTTCCTAAGTCTCGCCACAAGACGAGAGAAGGGAAAGCACTCTTCTTGTTCCGTACCATTAAAAAAGTGGCCTTACCTTCGGGGATTATTCAATTGAGAGGTAGTCTCTTTTGTTTATGTATGCCAGGGCGGCACCTATGGCTGTGCGGTATTCTGCGTATTGGGGTTTGAGGAAGCGACCGCCATACATCTCTTCAAGGCGGTGGAATATGCTCTCGCACTGCGGCAGCTTGGTGAGGTTACCAATAAGCACATAGTCGTGTATGTCGCTGTTCAATGCCGCGAGGATTACCGACTGGCCGATGCACTGAAGTACCATATATATGATGCCTGCGGCAATGTCTTCCTCTGAGGCATTGGCTTCAGCCTTACCAAAGGTGGAAGCAGTGGCTTCGAGCGGCAAGCCGGGCAAGGCTATGTTGCAGATGTCTTTGATTTGAAGATTGATGTTCGTTATGTCGCCCTTCAAAGCGAGGGAGACAATGGTATTAATGTCGCGCGTCTTAAGTAGCAGTCGCGAGAGACCCTGTATGGTGCCCCCGCCAATCCCGATGCCGCCAATATGCTCTATCTTACCTCCGTCAACCTTCACAAACGAGGTACCCGTACCCATGCTCACCACAATAAGCTTGTCGAGGTTAGTAAGATACTGTGCACCCAGTCCGTTGGCAAGAAACTCGTCGGTCTTGGCTGTTGGCAATCCGTAGAGCGGCTGGCTTATATATGCGCTTCCCACACCCGTAAGCACCACCTTCTCAACACTCGAGAGAGGGATGTCATTGTCGTAGAGATATCTTCCGAAAGCGCCAAAGAGCGATGTCACCGGGTCGGTTGCCATCACAAACATCGGGTTCTTAATCTTCTCGCCATCCAAGCCCACAATCTTCGTTGTGCTCCCTCCTACGTCTATGCCTATAACTATGCCCATGGTCCGTTTTGTTAATACCGACGCCAAAGGTACGCCTTATCACCGGAATGTCGTACCTTCACGCCGAATTTAAAAAAAAGAGGAGATTTACACATGTTTGCTGCACTCAATTTCCAACAAATCATCAGTGCGTTTATCGTGCTCTTTGCCGTTATCGATATCCTTGGCTCCATCCCTATCATTATAGATTTGAAAGAAAAAGGTAAGGATGTAAACGCCGTGAAGGCAACGGTCATATCGTTTGCCCTCATGCTCGGCTTCTTCTATGCCGGCGACTTCTTATTGAAACTATTCCGCGTGGACATAGAGTCGTTTGCCGTGGCTGGTGCGTTCATCATTTTCCTTATAGCGCTCGAGATGATTCTCGATGTCGAGATATTCAAAAACACGGGGCCAATAAAGGAGGCCACGTTGGTACCATTGGTGTTCCCGCTCTTGGCAGGTGCCGGGTCGTTCACCACTCTGCTCTCGCTCCGCACCGAGTATGCCGAGATAAATATCGTGATAGCCTTGGTGCTCAATATGCTGTGGGTCTACTTCGTGGTGCGCATGACCCGTCAGGTGGAACGTCTGTTGGGGAAAGGCGGCATCTATATCCTCCGCAAATTCTTCGGCATTATCCTTTTGGCTATATCCGTCAAACTCTTTACCGCCAACATCACACAGCTTATCGAAACCATGTATAAGTAATAAGGAAAGGGTGACTATCCAATGAGGACAATCACCCTTTTCTTTTCCAACAAAACCACTTATTTACTTA
>CAVGKO010000076.1:1741-7853 GCA_963629885.1 Anaerobutyricum sp. | reverse complement strand
ATGTGATATCAAGTTTGAGCAAATGTGATATCACATTCGTTTTTCACCCCTCGTTTCATCGATGTTTTAATGCCGTTCAAATGTCATTAAAACGATGGACAAATTTGGGGCTTCGAAGGCAGGGAAAATCGAAAGGGTCGACCCTTTCAATTTTTACCCTCTATGTTGTTTGGGTTATTTCCGTATCAAGAAACCGATGGCGCGGGAGATTTCACCCACCCAAAGAACGAGCGAACTGGAGGCGATGATAACTGCCCAATCTTTCCACGAGAGGGGAACAACGTTGAACATCTCGCCACCGAAGGTTACTATCAGATATTGTCCCACAACAATCATCATGGCAACGAAGAGGAAGCTCCTACACTCGCCAAGACGGGCAAAGGCGGAACGACCCTCCATGAATGCTTTTGCGTTGAACATGTTCCAGAACTGAAGCATCACGAAGAAGGTGAAGAACCACGAGAGGTCGCGAGGCGAGAGTCCGTCACCGGCATGGAAATGCAATAGCAGTCCAAGGAGGATAGCCACGAACACTGCGCCAACCCCGAAGATGCTGTATGCCATTGGCCGTGTGATGATGAAGTCGCCATCCTTGCCACTGCGGCGGGGCTTGTCGTTCATCACCCTCTCGTTGGGAGGCAGCGATGCCAAGGCACCGGCAGCAAAGGTGTCCATGATGAGGTTTACCCACAGCATCTGCGTAATGGTGAGGGGCGACTCGGTGCCAATCAGCGAGCCGAGCAGCACGATGAGACAGGCAGCCACGTTGATGGTGAGCTGGAAGAGCAGGAACTTCTGTATGTTGCGATAGAGCGAACGCCCCCACATGACGGCACGGGTGATGCTGCTGAAGGAGTTGTCGAGGATGGTGATGTCGCTGGCTTCCTTGGCAACGGAGGTGCCGTCGCCCATAGAGAGACCCACCTGCGCAGCTTTCAATGCCGGGGCATCGTTGGTGCCGTCGCCTGTAACAGCCACCACTGCACCTTTCTTCTGCAGCAACTGCACGAGGCGTTGCTTGTCGGTTGGACGGGCACGGCACATAATCTTGAGGTCGAGCACCCTCTCGAGGGCTTCCTCGTCGGTCAATGCCTCAAAGCCCGGGCCGGTGATGATATTGCGGTCGCTGTCGTTGTCGGTCCATATCCCAATCTGTCTGCCAATCTCGCGGGCTGTACCCGGAGTGTCGCCGGTCACAATCTTCACGTTGATGCCGGCATTGAGACAAGTCTTGACGGCATTAGGCACGTCGGCACGCACAGGGTCGGAGATGGCAACGATGCCAAGGAAGGTGAAGTCGGCCTCCTTGAGGCGTCCGCCGACAAAGCAACCATCTTCCTCTCCGTCCTCAACAATGCGGTAGGCAAAGCCCAACGTACGCATTGCTTGGTTCTGATACTGCAAGAGTTGCTTCTCGATGCCCTCGCGGCACTTTTCGGCACTTTTGCAAGCATCCGTACCCGTCACCTCGTGGCAGAACGACAGCACTATCTCGGGGGCTCCCTTTACATATAGTATCTTCTTCCCATCAAGCAAAGACGATTTCACTAGGGTTGCCATATATTTCCTTTCGGTGGAAAACGTGAGCTGCGACAATACCGGCGTTTCTTCACGCAGCGTGAGATAGTTCACTCCGCCGGCGTTGAGCCAAAGCAGCAGGGCAGCCTCCGTGGGGTTGCCAAGGGTCTTTATGTTGCCTTCGTCGGAGAAATCGAGGTGGGCAGTGGAGTTCACCGAGATACCTTCCTTGATGAGGCGGCTTGGCGTGTCGTCGGTGAGCTTTTGGTCTTTAAGGCCGTAGAAGTTGGTCTGATATATCTGCATCTGGTTTTGCGTCAGCGTGCCTGTCTTGTCGGTACATATAACCGTGGTGGCCCCCATGGTCTCGCAAGCATGCATCTTGCGTACAAGGTTGTTGGTCTTGAGCATGCGGTTCATACTCAAAGCCAGGCTCAGCGTCACGCTCATGGGCAACCCCTCGGGTACCGATACCACAATTAGCGTCACGGCAACCATGAAGATGTTTAATACCTGTGCAATGATGTCCATCACCGGCATCCCGCCCGATGTCATCAAGAGTTTTGCCAAGAGGCATACAAAGGTCAAGGCGGCAACCGTGTAGCCTCCCTTGCTGATAACACCGGCAAGGCCCTTGAGTTGTATCTGAAGAGGTGTCTCCACTCCGTTGTCTATCTGTGCACCCTCATACACTTTGCCATATCCGGTAGCGTCGCCCACCAATTCCACTTCCATCACGCCGTGCCCGTCCACAACCGTCGTGCCTCGCATAACACGATTGGAAGGATAGGTGGCGTCGGGGTCAAACTCTGCCTCGTTGGTGGTCTTGCTTATCACAGGCTCTCCGGTAAGCGTCGATTCGTTTACCTGAAGAGAGATGGCCTCAAGCAAATGCCCGTCGGCAGGTATCTCTTCGCCGGTCTCGAGCATAACGATGTCGCCAACAACCACCTCTTTCTTTGTCACCTGGCAGATGTTGCCCTCGCGGATGACCTTCACCAAGGTGTCGTCGTTGACGGTGTTCAATATGTCGAACGCCCTGCCTGCCTTCACCTCGAAGAAGAACCCGACGCACGATGCCAACATGATGGCAAAGAAGATGCCGATGGGTTCAAGGAAAGCAGCAAAGCCCTTGGCCTCCGGTCCCCAGCAATGTACGCCGGCGATGACCATCGACAGCAACCATGCCACGAGCAGAATCTTTATGATAGGGTCGTTAAACTTTTCGAGGAACTGACTCCATAGAGAAGCCTTCTTGGGAGGTGTGAGTATGTTCTCGCCATGAAGGCGTCGGCTTTCTTCCACTTCTTGCCGGGAGAGTCCGCGGTACTGATGATTCTTTTCCATGTATAATAGGTTTGTTTTGAAAAACGGAGAGCAAATTACGCAAAGAAGGCTGACATACGCAAATGCTTCAACGCGAAAACAGCCTGCCCTGGTAGGTGTGGCGTTCGGCAATGCGGCGGTCCACCTTGGCTGTAAACTCAAAGTTCTTGAGCCCCCAGTCCGGGGCAATGAGCAATTCCTTTGGCGATTGCGAGACAAACCTCTCGACAACGATGGAGGGGTTCAATCGCTCCAAGAAGTCGATAACGAGGTCGATATATTCGTCGGCAGAATAGATATGGAACTCCTCGGGGTGCGAGGCATACTCTTTAGCCATGCGTGTGCCGCGGATGAGTTGCAGCTGGTGGAGCTTGAGGGTGGTGAGAGGAAGGTGCGACAGTCTTTCGGCATGGCCCACTATCTCCTCACGGCTTTCTCCCGGCAGCCCAAGGATGAGATGTGCACCCACATATATCCCCCTCTCGGCTGTGCGGCGTACGGCATCCACGGACTCTTCGTAGGTATGTCCGCGGTTGATGCGCACAAGGGTTTTATCAAGGGTGCTTTCCAATCCGTATTCAATCAATACGAATGTCCGCTTCGAGAGGTCTAAGAAGTAGTCCAACAGCTCCTCCGACATGCAGTCGGGGCGCGTACCAACAATCAGCCCCACCACATCGGGATGCCTAAGAGCCTCTTCATATTTCTCCTTTAGCTCTTTTAAAGCGCCGTAGGTATTGGTGTATGCCTGGAAATATGCCAGATATTTCATCTCCGGATATTTGCGGGAGAAGAAGCCGATGCCCTCGTCAATCTGCTCCCTCACCTGCTTCACCTTGCGGCAATAGTCGGGGCTGAAGGTGCGGTTGTTGCAATACGTGCATCCGCCCACACCTTTCCATCCGTCGCGGTTGGGACAGGTGAAGCCGGCGTCGATGGATATCTTCTGCACCTTGAAGGGAAATACCCCCCGGAGGAAACTCCCGAAATCGTTGTATGCTCTGGCGTTTTCCATGACGGCAAAGGTACATTTCCCATGTAAAAAAATCCTATCTTTGTCGCCGTTAATAAAAAACGAGTATTCATGAAACATTTGGGTGTTGGTCTTCTGCTCTCATTAGTGATAATGGGAAGCGTGTCGGCTCAGAACGGGAGCAAGCGTGTGAACTTAAAGGATATTACCGACGGACGGTTCCGTCAGACAACAGCAGTGGGGGAGATGCGGTCGCTTCCCGATGGCGAGCATTACACGGCGATGAGCCGAGATGGAAGTATGATTGTAAAATACTCGTATCGCACGGGAGAGCCTGTGGACACTTTGTTTGACACCCATTCAGCCCGTGAATGCGATTTCGATGATTTCGACGGCTACGAAATAAGCAGCACGGGCCATCATATCCTTGTGTGGCGCGAGAGCGAGCAGATTTACCGCCGTTCGTTTCGTGCCATGGTGTACGACTACGATGTGCGCCGCAACTATGTGAAGCCCCTGTCAGACTCCAAGCACAAACAGATGATACCTACCTATTCGCCCGACGGCCGTATGTGTGCCTATGTGGTGGACAACAATATATGGATTCGTAAGTTCGACTACGATACGGAGGTGCAGGTAACCAAAGACGGCGAGCTGAACAAGGTGCTCAACGGTATCACCGACTGGGTGTATGAAGAGGAGTTCTCCGTCACACGTCTCATGGCGTGGTCGCCCAATAGCGAATATCTTACTTATGTGCGCTTCGACGAGAGCGAAGTGCCTGAATATTCCATGCAGGTGTATGGCTCGGGCGTCTATCCCGGATACTACAATTATAAATATCCGAAAGCCGGCGAGAAGAACTCGAAGATAAGTGTCCATTCCTATAGCGTTGAAACGAAAGACATCAAGGAACTGAAAATCCCCGTGGAGGCAGACAGCTACATCCCGAGGATTGCGTTTACCACCAACTCCGACCAGCTGGCAGTGATGACGCTCAACCGCCAGCAGAACCTTTTCAATATGTATTATGTGAACCCCAAGAGCGGTGTATCGAGGTTGATTCTCCGCGACGAGAACAAATGTTATGTGGATTCGGAATGGCTTTCGTCCATCCGTTTTTATGAGAGCGGCTTTACTTATGTGAGCGAGCAGGACGGCTATGCACATATCTACCTCTATTCGCCGACGGGCGTATTGCAACGTCAGGTAACGAAGGGCAATTGGGATGTGACCCGTCTCATTGGCTACGACGATGCCACGAAGACAACCTACTACGAATCGGCTGAGGAAAGTCCATTGCGCCGCTCGGTATATAAGATTGACCAGAAAGGCGTGAAGACAAAGCTCTCTACTGAGGAAGGGACAAACAGCGCCAACTTCAGCGCCAACTACGCATACTTTGTGAATACTTATTCCAACGTCAACTCTCCGGCAGTTGTTTCCGTGAACGAAACGAAGACCAAGAAGGTATTGCGCGTGCTGCAAGACAACACTGCCCTTCGCGAGAAGCTTGCCGGCGTGGCTTTTTCGCCCAAAGAATTCTTCAAGGTGCATACGGCATCCGACCTTGAGCTCAACGCATGGATGGTGAAGCCCGTGAACTTCGACGAGTCGAAGAAATATCCGGTGCTGATGGTGCAATATAGCGGTCCCAACTCGCAAGAGGTGTTGGATTCCTACAGTTTTGATTGGGAGTACTACCTGGCTCAGAACGGAATCATCGTGGTTTGTGTGGATGGCAGGGGCACGGGTGCTCGCGGCGAAGCCTTCCGCAAATGCACTTACCTGAGGATGGGTGAGCTGGAATCGCAAGACCAGGTGGAGGCGGCACAGGCATTGGGCAAACTGCCGTATGTGGATGCCAAGCGCATAGCCATCTGGGGATGGAGCTTTGGAGGATACAACACATTGATGTCGATGAGCGTGGGTGATGGTACCTTCAAGGCAGGTATAGCCGTGGCTCCTCCGACAGATTGGAAATACTACGACACAGTATATACCGAACGTTTCATGCGTACGCCGGGAGAGAACTTCGCAGGCTACGCAGCAACATCTCCGCTTCAGAAGGCAAAGGACCTGCAGGGTAAGCTGCTGCTGATACACGGCACAGCCGACGACAATGTGCATTTCAAGCAGACGATGGACTATGCTGAGGCATTGGTGCAGGCTGGCAAGCAGTTCGAGATGCAATTCTATAAAGACCGCAACCATGGCATCTATGGTGGCAACACCCGCTATCATTTGTATACACGTATGTCGGAGTTCTTGTTCAACAACCTCTAAATGGCGCAG
>CAVGKO010000076.1:0-1731 GCA_963629885.1 Anaerobutyricum sp. | reverse complement strand
AAGATGAAGAGCATCGTTGAGTCGCATTGCCTTCACACCATCTGCACGAGCGGCAAGTGTCCCAATATGGGAGAATGTTGGAGCAGGGGCACTGCCACGTTTATGATTGGCGGCGAGATATGCACCCGCTCGTGCCGTTTCTGCAACACTCTTACGGGCAAACCTCTTCCCTTGGATAAGAAGGAGCCAATGAACGTGGCTGAGAGCATCCGTTTGATGCATCTCAGGCATGCCGTGATAACGTCGGTTGACCGCGACGACCAGCCCGACCTTGGTGCAGGGCATTGGGTGGACACCATCCGTGCCATCAAAGAACTGAACCCCGAGACAACGGTGGAGGTCCTTATTCCCGACTTCCAAGGACGCCTCGAGTTGGTGGACCGAGTGGTGGAGGCTGCCCCGGAAATCATATCACATAATATGGAAACAGTGCGGAGGATAAGTCCCACGGTGCGCAGTGCCGCTAAGTATGATGTCAGCCTCTCGGTGCTTGGGCGCATAGCCGAGAATGGTGTGGTGGCAAAGACGGGCATCATGGTTGGTTTGGGAGAAACGCCCGAGGAGGTTTGTGAGCTGATGGACGACGTGTTGGCTGTGGGGGTATCCATTCTGACGATAGGGCAGTATTTGCAGCCTTCAAGAAAGAATATTCCGGTGACCGAGTATGTCACCCCCGCGCAGTTTGATGCCTACAAAGAGATTGGCCTTGAGAAGGGCTTCCGCATGGTTGAGAGTGCCCCTCTGGTCCGTTCCTCCTATCATGCCGAGAAGCATGTCTGAGATGGTCTCTTATCTGTTTCCCAGTTCTATCACCTCAAGGTCTTTGATGTTGCCTTCATCGATGGCGAAGCGCACCAAGGTACGTACCCTGTGGAACCCGCTCTTGCCGGCTGCTCCGGGATTTATGTAAAGACAATTGAGATATTTGTCGAATACCACTTTGAGGATATGCGAATGGCCGGCGATGAAGAGGTTGGGGCGCGTGTCGTAGAGTTCCTTGCGGATGGCGGGGTTGTAGCGACCGGGATAGCCGCCCATGTGCGTCATCATGACCTTCACCTTCTCCACTTCGAAATGTGCCACCTCGGGGTATTCCAGTCTGAGTGACTGCCCGTCGATGTTGCCATACACAGCCCTTAGGGGTTTCAGCGCAGCCAGCCTTGCTGCCAAGTCATCCGAGCCGATATCCCCTGCATGCCATATCTCGTCGCAGGAGGAAAAGTAATCCGCGTATTTGTCGTCCCACCAAGCGTGGGTGTCTGAGAGAAGTCCGATTTTAGTCATTTTGATTGCTATAATGAGAAGGGTTTTGGTTGGGCGCTAATAGCAGAGGTTCGAACCTTTTGCCCAAAAGGTTCAAACCTTTTGATGAAAAGGTTCATACCTTTTGGTTTTCACCCTCCAAATGAAGGTGCGCTTTTTTGCTTCCTTATTGGGTCATATACCGGCGCCGTGCTCAAAGGTGGATACAATGGTGGCACGTCCTTGCAATACTCGCGAGAAGGGCGGCAGGTCTGAGGTCTGCCATACGTTGCCACCCACCACACTGTCGTGCCCGATGCGTATTCGCCCAAGTATCGACGAATTGGAATATACCACCACGCGGTCCTCCAGTATCGGGTGCCTCGGTTCGTTGATGATGTTGCCCTCGGCATCAAACTTGAAGCTTCGTGCACCGAGAGTCACCCCCTGATAGAGCCTTACATGGTTGCCAATGATACAAGTCTCGCC
>CAVGKO010000075.1:0-7872 GCA_963629885.1 Anaerobutyricum sp. | reverse complement strand
TCAGTTCAAAAGACGGGTCTTTTAAGGTCAAAAGATATATGTTTTGAACTCAAAGGACATGTCTTTTAAAGTCAAAAGTCCCCTATCTTGTTTGAGAGACATATTGGGGTATCGAAATTAAGTGAAAGATGTTTATAGAGGTAGTCAAATCAAAGATTCACAGAGTGACGGTCACGGAGGCAAATCTGAATTATATCGGTAGCATCACTATCGATGCAGATTTGTTGGATGCCGCGAATCTGATTCCGAACGAAAAGGTAACTATTGTGAACAACAATAACGGAGAACGTTTCGAGACTTATATCATCAAGGGAGAACGAGGCTCGGGTATGGTTTGCCTAAACGGCGCTGCCGCCCGAAAGGCACAACCCGGAGATATCATCATCGTCATGTCGTATGCCATGATGGATTTCGAAGAAGCCAAGACATTCAAGCCCGCTGTGGTATTTCCCGATACGGCAACCAACAAATTGATATAAAATCCCCTTTGCGGTATTTATAAGGAATAAAAACGGGTAACCCTCACTTCGAAGGTTACCCGTTTTTTATCAACGATACTATGTCTTTCAATCAGTCGCGGCTTCTTCCGCCCACGAAAATCATTATGTAGTATAACAATGTTGCAAGCGAACCCAAGGCAGCCACAACATAGGTATACGCAGCAGCACGAAGCGCATCTTCAGCCATTCCATGCGTGCTGACGTTTGTTATACCTGCGCCACTCAACCAAACCAATGCACGACGGCTGGCATTAATCTCAACCGGCAGGGTAACGAAACTAAACAACGTGGTTGAAGCAAACAGGATGATGCCGAACAACAACAACTGCGGGAACTGATTAATCAGAAGCATACCACCCAACAACACCCACATCATGATGCTGGAAGCAAAACTTACAACCGGCACCAATGCCGACCTCAGCTTCAACGGAGCATAAGCCCGGGCATGTTGCACAGCATGGCCACACTCGTGGGCTGCAACGGCAGCAGCAGCAATACTGTCGCTATTATACACCGACTCGCTAAGATTCACCGTCTTGTTTGCAGGATTATAATGGTCGGTAAGATAGCCCGAAGTAGAAGTCACCCTCACATCGTAAATGCCATTGTCGTGCAACATCTTCTCAGCCACATCCCTTCCGGTCAATCCACCGGGCATGGGTATAGCAGAATACTTCTCAAACTTGCTCTTCAGACTGGAAGACACCAGCCAACTAAGAATAGCAATGCCAATGAATATAATCCAATAAATGCTCATAATTCTCTAATTGATTATTCTTCTGTATATCGAACGATTGTCTGCTCACGGTTTGGACCTACAGAGACAATCTTAATGGGAACACCCAACTCTTCCTCCAAGAATGAAAGATATGCGTTGAACTCTTCGGGGAACTCGTTTTCGCTCTGCATCTTTGTCATATCGGTCTTCCAACCGGGCAACTCAACGTATATCGGCTCAATAGTGCCGTCAACCTCAAACGGGAATTGAGTCACTTCTTCACCGTTAATCTTGTATGCCACACAAGCCTTGATTGTATCGAAACTATCGAGCACATCGCTCTTCATCATGATAAGCTTGCTGACGCCGTTAATCATGACTGCATACTTCAAAGCCACCAAGTCGACCCAACCACAACGGCGCTTACGTCCCGTAACCGAACCAAACTCATGTCCCAACGTACAAATCTTGTCACCCGTTTCATCGAGCAACTCTGTCGGGAACGGACCACTTCCAACGCGCGTGCAATAAGCCTTGAATATGCCATACACCTCTCCGATGTTGCGGGGAGATACGCCCAGTCCGGTGCAACAACCTGCGCATATCGTGTTCGAAGACGTTACGAAGGGATAAGAACCGAAGTCTATGTCCAACATCGTACCTTGCGCACCTTCAGCCAAAACCGACTTGCCTTCCTTCAGATAGTTGTTTATCACATACTCGCTGTCAATCAGCTTAAACTTCTTCAGATACTCCAGGGCGTCGAACCACTCGGCTTCCAACTCCTTGATATCATAAGAATAGTTCAGCGACTTCAGGATGGCTTCATGGCGAGCCTTGGCAATGGCATATTTCTTATCAAAGTCGTGCAACAAGTCACCCACACGAAGTCCGTTACGACTAACCTTATCCGTATACGTCGGACCTATCCCCTTACCGGTAGTGCCAATCTTACCCGAACCTTTAGCGGCTTCGTAGGCAGCATCCAACATACGATGGGTAGGAAGGATAAGGTGTGCCTTCTTGGATATATACAATTGTTTGGTCAAGTCGTGACCACTGGCAGCAAGCGCCTCGGCTTCCTGCTTAAACAATAACGGGTCGAGCACGACACCATTACCGATTACATTCACTTTTCCTCCTTGGAAAATACCCGATGGGATTGAACGAAGAACATACTTCTCTCCATCAAACTCCAATGTGTGTCCTGCATTAGGACCTCCTTGAAAACGAGTGATTACATCGTAATTCGGAGTCAACACGTCGACAACCTTTCCTTTGCCCTCGTCACCCCACTGCAATCCTAATAAAACATCTACTTTCATGTTGTCTTTATAATAGGCTATTGATATTTTTTATTTACCGTTTCTCTGCTGAAGCCTCAGCTTAAACATACATTTACTGCATACTCCGTAGATATACAACGCATGAAACTCGGGCGTAAAACGGGATATCTTCAACTTGCCGACTTCTTTTTTCAGCACACTATCCTTCATCTCACGAACCGCCCCACACTTCATGCAAATCAGATGAAGATGTGTTTCTGCCAAAGCCCTAAGCTCGTACTGCATTGCCTGAGCACCTATCTGATGCCTAACAATCAAGCCAGCCTCTTCCAGCATATCCAACGTATTGTATAGCGTTGCTTTGCTCACATGGAAATTTGCCTCTTTCAGTTTCTCACCAAGCGAGTTTATATCGAAATGGCCGGAGAAATGGCATATATGCTCAAATATGGCATATCTCTCCTCCGTCTTTCTGAGCCCCTTTGCCGACATATACTCGGTAAACGACTGCCTCATCTCTATATACCTCTTCTCATCCATCTTCTTTGCGAGAGCACGCACATGGGCAAAGGTAACGCATTTATTCCAATCCCACAGCCTTAGCTATAATATTCAAATTCAAATTTCAAATCATTGTATGCCTCTTGTCCCTCCGGGGTTTTCATAAACTCCGGATACTTGTTGAAACTATTCAGCACCTCCGAGGCTTGCCTCTCGGACTGTCTGCCGTAGAACTTCATTACCTTCATGGCAGCCTGCCGTTCCTTCCATGCGGCATTAGACACAACCGAACGCAAGCATTCCTTCAAAAGCGCTGAGCTTACCGATGCATCCATCTTTTTCCCAGCTTTAAACAGCTCCACCCCGGTCAGGTAAGCCGTCGTTAGGGCATATTCTCCCTCGCCTCCGGAAATCAGTTCTTGTATAAACCCGTCGGCATAAGGCAAGCGGGCAAACAAGTTGCGGCAGCATTGTTCCGCTATTTCCAAATAAGGGATTTCCTTCACCCATTGCCCAGCCTGCTCCTTGGAGAAGCTCTCTGTGGGTTGCAACATGGATGCCAATATCTTGAACTCCCGGATATCTTCCTTCCACAGGGCCTCAGCCAATTCGGAATCGGGCTGATGCCCTGCGGCTATCTGTTTTATCTCGGGCAGAGACACACCGAAGTTCAGTTTATACACCACCCCCTTCTCGCGCATGCTGGCAGAGGCAACGCCGTTCATTGCCAGGCGAAGCTGAGTTCTTATCTCTCTCAGCCGGTCGTGCAACATGATATCAGTCGTTGTATGAGGGAAGGAATGAATAATCCCTGCTATAGCGAAGCATCTGCTCGGCATAGCCTTCGGTGTAGTCGAGGACGATATCGGTCACTTCACCGTTATTGTTCTTCACCTCTTTCATCACCGGATTCACAAACCCTTTGTAAGGAGCGAGGTTCAGATGAGAATAACGCTCAAGCACCTCATTGTGTAATGTCTGGTCTACTTTAACGCCATAATCTTCCACAAGCTTCTTCCCTGCAGCAAAATCGCCTTCGCTCTTGATGCGCTGCACCTCTGCCAACAGTTTACCGAAGAGGCTGCGAAGTTTCCCGTAATCGTTTATAACGACGTAGGTCTTTCCGTCACGTTTCTTATACTCAATCACGTTGTCCGCCTTGCCGTTTTCGTATGTCCACTTGGCTATCAGCTGACGGTTGCGCATATGGGCTTCTTCCACGTTTTTACCCGCTTCGATGCGAACAAGCTGCGTCATCAAACCATTCATGATGTACTTGTAGTATTCTGCCTTGTAGGCTTCGCCGTCGGGCACCAAGCCCAGCTCCACCAATTTGGGGTCAGCCAGATAATACAAGCCGAACAAGTCGGCACGAGTTTCCTCAAGCGTGGAATCGTAGGCCTTCAGTGCACCCGACTCCGTTTCCGGAAGCAACTTGCCTGAGCCATGGCCCAAACATTCGTGCAGGTCTGTATGCAGGTTATCGGTGATAAAGCCATACTTCTTCAGCATGTCGCGCTCGGCATCACTCCAAACAAACTCCTTGCTGAAACCGCTGCCTTGCGAAGCCTTGTCGTAGGCTTCCGTGATGTTCTCGATGGTAACCGACTTTGAGCCGTGGTCGCGACGTATCCAATCGGCATTAGGCAGATTGATACCTATAGGAGTCGACGGATAGCAGTCGCCACCCAACATGGTGACGGTAATAACCTTGGCACTTACGCCCTTCACCTTCTCCTTCTTGAAACGTTTGTCCACCGGCGAATGGTCTTCAAACCACTGTGCGTTGTCGCTGATAATCTTCGTACGCTCCGTTGCCTCTTTGTTGATGAAGTTCACAGTCGATTCCCAGCTTGCCTTCATCCCCAGCGGGTCGCCATAGGTCTCGATGAATCCGTTCACGAAATCCACCTCCGACTTGGTATCCTCCACCCAAAGGATGGAATAAGCATCAAACGTCTTCAAGTCGCCCGTCTGATAATATTCAATAAGCTTTTCGATGATGGCCTTCTGCGCATCATTCTCGGCAAACGGCACAGCCTTCTTCAGTTCGTCGGTTATATGTTCAATGGCCGCAGAATAGAGTCCGCCTACCTTCCATACCTTCTCCACAACCTTTCCGTTCTCTTTCACCAAGCGACTGTTCAATCCGTAAGAAATCGGAGAGATTGTATCCTGCCCGGCTTTCATGGCAGTATAGAAGTCATCCACTTCTTTCTCGGTTAAGCCTTCGCCATAATAATTGTTGGCAGAGGCTTCAATCAAATCCTTGTCGCCGCTCTGCACCGTACGCTTGGAAAGCACCGAGGGGTCGAACATCACCGGAGATATCTCCGAGATGAACTGCTCAAGGGTCTGCCCATCACGCAAGGGAAGGCTCGATGCGTCTATCTTCTGCAGACAGCTCTTGAAGTATTCCTGCGTAAAGCCGGGAGCAAACTTATCCTCTGCATAATGATGATGGATTCCGTTTGAGAACCATACCCTCTTGAGGTAAACCTCCAGGGCCTTAAACTGCGCATCTTCTCTATCGCCCTTATATCCTTTGTATATTGCCTCCAAGGTGCGACGAATCGGGAGGTTGTAGCGGCAGTTCTGGTCGAAAAGGATATCACGACCCATCAATGCCGCCTCAGACAAGTGATATAACAATTGTTTTTGTTTCAACGAAAGAGACTCAAAGCCCGGAACCTGATAGCGAAGAATCTGCAGGTCGGCAAACTGGTCTACCACATAATTAAAATCTTCCTGCTTGGTCTGTTCCTTCTCTTCCTTGGGACCGGCGCAAGCAGTCAATGCCATTGCTGTCATAAGCGATACTACTATATTTCTCATATTTAACGATTATTCTTTTCCCCTTGTATGTGTTCTTAGTGGGGATTGATTTATCGCAAAGGTAAGGATTAAATCTTAGGCCATAGGATTATCACTCCGATATTTTGTACCTTCGCCGGCGATATATCTAAGAGAGAATGGAAATTGCAGCATTAGTGTCGGGGGGCGTAGACAGTTCGGTTGTGGTCTACCAGCTGAAGGAGGCAGGATACACCCCCACAATCTTCTATATCCGCATCGGCATGGAAGACAAAGACGGATACATCGACTGCCCCGCAGAAGAAGATATCGAAATCACATCCTATATCGCACGCAAGTATGGTTGCAGGTTTGAAGTGGTATCGCTCCACGATGAGTATTGGGACAAGGTTGTAAGCTACACCATCGACTCTGTGAAGCGCGGGCTCACCCCCAACCCCGATATGATGTGCAACAAGTATATCAAGTTCGGGTGCTTTGAGGAGAAGTGGGGTAAAGACTTCGACAAGATTGCCACCGGCCACTATGCCACAACAACCGAGATAGACGGTAAGGTGTGGCTCTCCACCGCCAAAGACCCGGTGAAAGACCAGACCGACTTTCTCGGACAGATTACCCGTCTGCAAATCCGGAAGCTGATGTTCCCGATAGGCCATATGATGAAATCCGAGGTGCGTGCCATCGCTGCCGAGCAGAAGCTGCCCAGTGCCATGCGTAAGGACAGTCAGGGCATCTGTTTCCTTGGCAAGATAAACTACAACGACTTCATTGAACGCTACCTTGGGAAACGTCCCGGCAAGATTGTGGAGCTGGAAACAGGTAAGGTCTTGGGCCAACACAACGGCTATTGGTTTCACACCATCGGGCAAAGGAAAGGTCTCGGGCTAAGCGGCGGTCCGTGGTTCGTCATCAAGAAAGACATCCGCCAAAACATCATCTACGTATCCAACGGCTACGACCCGGAGACGCAATATGGCAAGACCATCAACCTCCACGGCTTTGATTTCATCACCGAAGACCCATGGGGCGAGTTCACCGACGAGAAAGAGATTACCTTCAAGATTCGCCATACGCCGGACTTCACCGTGGGGCATCTCCGCCGCATAGGTGATATCTACCGCATTGAGTCGGAAGACAAGATTCAAGGGATTGCTCCCGGCCAATATGGTGTTGTATACGATAGGGAGCATCATCTCTGCCTCGGTAGCGGCATGATTACCGACGAAGAATAGATAGAGCAGGATATAGAAAAAGGGGCTGACATCGCCGGCTGCGACGTTAGCCCCTTTTCTTGTTTATCTTTTATTGCTATTTGCTATATCACATACAAAGAACTGATGGATTCGCCACTGCATACACGGCGGATAGCCTCGGCAAACATGTCGGCAACCGACAAGACCTTCACCTTCTCGCATTTCTTTGCATAGGGGATGGAATCGGTGAAAATCATTTCCGTCAGGGCAGACTGGTCTACGCGGGCAGAAGCCGGGTCTGACATTACTGCGTGGCTGGCGATGGCACGTACCGACTTGGCTCCGTTCTCCATCATAAGGTTGGCAGCCTTGGTGATTGTACCGGCAGTGTCTACCATATCGTCCACCAACAAAACATCAAAGCCGGCTACATCACCGATGATGCGCATCTCGGCAACCTCGTTGGCACGCGAACGCGACTTATGACAAATAACCATCGGCAGCCCCAGATACTTTGAATAGCTGCTGGCGCGCTTCGTACCACCCACGTCGGGAGTAGCGATGCAGAGGTTCTCAAGCGGCAGTTCGTTCTTGATATAGTTCAAGAAGATGGAAGAAGCATAGAGGTGGTCGACGGGCACATTGAAGAACCCTTGAATCTGGTCGGCATGCAAATCCATCGTGATAAGACGGTTTATACCGGCAGTGCTCAACATATCGGCAATAAGCTTTGCACCGATAGACACACGGGGCTTGTCCTTTCTGTCTTGGCGAGCCCAACCAAAGTAAGGTATTACCGCAATTACGGAATGTGCCGAAGCTCGCTTCGCTGCGTCAATCATGAGGAGAAGCTCCATCAG
>CAVGKO010000074.1:3234-7985 GCA_963629885.1 Anaerobutyricum sp. | reverse complement strand
CTTCCTTAATGAGATTAAGTAATCAAAGTGTTATCGTTTAATTTTAAATTCAAAAAACAATGCCTAGCGGAAAGAAAAGAAAAAGACATAAGATGTCTACGCACAAGCGCAAAAAAAGACTAAAGAAGAATAGACATAAGAAGAAGTAAGTCTATCCGCAAAAAAACTCTGAAGAACAAACTTAATAGGCGACTTTTAAGTTTGTTCTTCGCGTATTATGAAAGGTCTTAAACTAAAACCCTGTATTTATAAGTGAAAAGTGAATTAGTAGTCGACGTACAGCCCAAAGAGGTAACTATCGCCGTGTTGGAAGACAAACGTCTTGTGGAGCTCCAGAAGGAAGCCCACAACATCTCGTTTGCCGTGGGTGATATTTATCTTGGTAAAGTAAAGAAGCTTATGCCGGGCTTAAACGCTGCTTTCATTGATGTAGGGTATAAGAAAGACGCATTTCTTCACTATCAAGACTTAGGTGTAAACTTCAACACCCAACAGAAGTACCTCAAGCAAGTGCTCGACAATCCTAAGAAGATGTTGGCCATGGAGAAGGTACAGATACTGCCCGAGACAGAAAAGAACGGGAGTATCGGCAATGTTCTTAAAGCAGGACAAGAGGTGTTGGTGCAGATTGCCAAAGAGCCGATTTCGACAAAGGGGCCGCGATTGTCTTCCGAGATTTCGTTTGCCGGAAGATATGTCATCCTGATGCCATTTGCCGATAAGGTTTCGGTCTCCAACAAAATCAAATCGAACGAAGAGCGTACCCGTTTGCGGCAGCTTCTCCAAAGCATCAAGCCCAAAAATTTCGGGGTAATTGTACGAACATCCGCCGAAGGGGTACGCGTAGCTGAGCTCGACCATGAATTAAAGACATTGGTGAAACGTTGGGAAGACAATATTGCGAAAGTTCCCAGACTCAAAGTGCCGTCGATTATGTATGAGGAAACATCCCGTGCAGTGGCGCTGCTTCGCGATATATTCAACCCATCTTTTCAAAACATCTACGTAAACGATGCGGACGTATACCATAACATCCGCGACTACGTCAGCTTGATTGCCCCCGGAAGGGAGGATATTGTTGAGCGATATACGGGCGAGCTTCCCATATTCGACAACTTTGGCATCACCAAGCAAATCAAGTCGTCGTTCGGACGCACGGTTACGTATAAAAGTGGAGCCTACCTGATTATTGAGCACACCGAGGCAATGCACGTGATAGACGTCAACAGCGGCAACCGTTCGAAAGGGAGCGATGCCCAGGAGACGACAGCTATCGATGTAAACATAGCCGCAGCCGATGAGATTGCGCGACAACTTCGTCTGCGCGATATGGGCGGTATTATAGTGATTGACTTCATCGATATGACAGATGCCGGTAACCGGCAGAAACTGTTCGAGCACATGTGTAAAGCCATGTCGGGCGACCGAGCAAGACACAACATCCTTCCGTTGAGTAAATTTTGCCTCATGCAAATCACTCGCCAAAGGGTTCGTCCGGCAATGGATGTAGACACGAGAGAGGCGTGCCCCACTTGTTTGGGCACCGGAACAATCAAACCGTCGATTTTCTTTACCGACAATTTGGAGGAGAAAATCAACAATTTGGTAAACAAACACCACGTGAAGAAATTCGCCTTACACGTACATCCCTACGTGGCAGCGTTCATAAACAAGGGGCTTTTTCCCCTTAAGATGAAATGGAGAATGAAATATTCCATGCTCATGAAAGTCATCCCCAACCAGAGTTTGGGTTTCTTGGAATACAAGTTTATTGATTCCGACAAGAACGAACTCGACATGATGGAAGAATCTTAAACGAGCGCGGAATAAACGCACAAAAAAGGAAGAGCGGCTGCAGAGGGGGTTAACCCTCACAGTCGCTCTTCTTATTATGTGGAAACTTATCTTTCCTTACTTCACCTCTTCGAAGTCAACGTCCGTAACGCCGCCGTCTTTGTTTCCACCGGCATTGCCATTTGACTGCTGCTGTCCGAAGTTAGCACCACCTTGGGCACCACCCTGAGCATTCTGAGTATTGTACATCTCTTGGCTTGCAGCTTGGAACACACTGTTGAGCTCTGCCATTGCGGCATCCACGCCGGCAACATCCTGTGCCTTGTGAGCTTCCTTCAGCTTATTCAAAGCAGCCTCAATCGGTGCTTTCTTGTCAGCCGGAATCTTATCGCCAAGGTCTTTCAGCTGCTTCTCGGTCTGGAAAATCATGCTGTCTGCCTGATTCAGCTTATCGATACGTTCCTTCTCTTTCTTGTCGGCTTCAGCATTTGCGGCAGCCTCGTCCTTCATCCTCTTTACTTCCTCGTCGCTCAAACCGCTGGAAGCCTCGATACGGATGCTCTGAACCTTTTCGGTGCCCTTATCCCTGGCAGATACGTTCAAGATACCGTTTGCATCGATATCGAAGGTAACTTCAATCTGAGGTACACCACGCTGTGCAGCAGGTATTCCGTCCAAGTGGAAACGACCGATAGACTTATTGTCTTTAGCCAACGAACGTTCACCCTGGAGGACGTGAATCTCAACAGAAGGCTGATTGTCGACAGCCGTTGTGAAGGTTTCCGACTTCTTGGTAGGGATAGTAGTGTTGGCGTCGATAAGTTTGGTCATCACGCCACCCATTGTCTCGATACCCAACGACAGCGGAGTAACATCCAACAGCAAGACATCTTTCACTTCACCTGTCAACACACCACCTTGGATGGCAGCACCTACGGCAACAACCTCATCGGGGTTAACGCCCTTCGACGGCGTCTTGCCAAAGAACTTCTCAACGATGGCCTGCACGGCAGGGATACGAGTTGAACCACCTACCAAGATAACCTCGTCGATATCCGAAGTGCTCAAGCCGGCATCCTTCAAGGCCTGACGGCAAGGCTCGATACAAGCCTGAATCAAGCTGTCTGCCAACTGCTCGAACTTTGAACGGCTCAAAGTCTTTACCAAGTGTTTAGGCACACCGTTTACCGGCATGATATACGGCAGGTTGATTTCCGTGCTTGTTGTGCTCGAAAGCTCAATCTTTGCCTTCTCGGCTGCTTCCTTCAAACGTTGCAACGCCATCGGGTCTTTACGCAAGTCTACGCCCTCTTCGCGAAGAAACTCTTCTGCCAACCAGTCGATGATAACATGGTCGAAGTCGTCACCACCAAGGTGAGTATCACCATTTGTTGATTTTACTTCAAACACGCCGTCACCCAACTCAAGGATAGAGATATCGAACGTACCACCACCAAGGTCGAATACGGCAATCTTCATATCCTTGTTTGTCTTGTCAAGACCATAAGCCAAAGAAGCGGCAGTAGGCTCGTTTACGATACGGCGAACCTTCAAACCGGCAATCTCACCGGCTTCCTTCGTAGCCTGACGCTGTGCATCGCTAAAGTATGCCGGAACAGTAATAACGGCTTCCGTTACCTCCTGTCCCAAATAATCCTCGGCAGTTTTCTTCATCTTCTGAAGCACCATTGCCGAAATCTCTTGCGGAGTATACAAACGACCTTCAATATCCACACGCGGAGTATTGTTGTCGCCACGTACCACCTTATAAGGTACACGGCTTATTTCCTTCTGTACCTGGTCGTAGGTCTCACCCATGAAACGTTTGATGGAGAATATTGTCTTCTCCGGATTGGTGATAGCCTGACGTTTGGCAGGGTCGCCCACCTTACGTTCGCCACCGTCCACAAACGCTACAATAGAAGGAGTTGTTCTCTTACCTTCACTATTTGCTATAACTACAGGTTCGTTGCCTTCCAACACTGCAACACACGAATTGGTTGTTCCCAAGTCGATTCCAATAATCTTTCCCATAATTGATTGTATTTTGATTGTTATTATTTCTTGTTCTTATCGCCCACCCTTCGAGCGACACCATTCATTGTACAAATCGTATGCCAAAACCATTTCCGGGATTTCGGATTATTGCCGATGTCAGAAACAATGACAATACGGCAGATTCCACTATATAATATAATGTATAACGGATGGTCTTTTTACCCCCGGCAATCAACGGTGATTTTCGAAAGGTTTAAACCTCCGGGAAAATGGGTATCGACAGTCTGTTTTCGTTTATACGAATAATTTGCCCGTTTTATACGATTAAATTGACGATTTTATTCGTATAAACGCCAAAACGGGTATCAATAGTTTTGCTCGAAGCTATTAATAGAATTGGGCAAAGCTATTAATGGAATTTCTCAAGAGGTACGAACCTTTTGCCCGAAAGGTTCGTACCTTTTCATCCAAAGGTTCGTACCTCCAAAAATCGAAGGGCCGACTCTTTTGATGAAAACAATCGGCTCTTTTGGTCAAAACAGTCGGTTCTTCTGCCAAACGCGTGCAATAAAAAAGGGGATGCACCGTATTGGCACATCCCCCTCTTATTTTATGTTGATGGAGGAATTACATCATTCCGCCCATACCGCCACCCATGCCCGGGTTCATCGGAGCAGCAGGTGTCTCTTCTTTCTTATCAGCAATCACGCATTCCGTAGTAAGGAACATACCGGCAATAGAAGCGGCATTTTCCAAGGCAACACGCGTAACCTTAGCCGGGTCGATAACACCAACGGCGCAGAGGTTCTCGTATTTGTCGGTACGTGCGTTGTAACCAAAGTCACCCTTGCCTTCCTTCACTTTCTGAACAACAACGGCGCCTTCCTTACCTGCGTTGGCAACAATCTGACGAAGCGGCTCTTCGATTGCACGCTTAACAATCTCGATACCCGTTGTCT
>CAVGKO010000074.1:0-3224 GCA_963629885.1 Anaerobutyricum sp. | reverse complement strand
GCCTTCCAAAGCATCAATAGCACGGATGTAAGCTACGCCACCACCCGGCACTGTACCTTCTTCGATAGCGGCACGAGTTGCATGCAAAGCATCGTCAACACGGTCTTTCTTCTCTTTCATCTCAACCTCAGAAGGAGCACCTACATAAAGAACAGCTACACCGCCTGCCATCTTGGCCAAACGCTCCTGCAACTTCTCTTTATCGTAGTCAGAAGTAGTGTTCTCTATCTGCATCTTGATTTGACCGATACGAGCCTGGATAGCTTCCTTGTCGCCGGCACCGTTAACAATAGTGGTATTGTCTTTGTTTACCGTAATCTTCTCGGCTGTTCCCAGCATATCCATTGTAGCACCTTCAAGCTTCAAGCCCTTCTCTTCGGAAATAACGATACCACCGGTCAACACTGCTATATCTTCCAACATAGCCTTACGACGGTCGCCGAAGCCCGGAGCCTTCACAGCACAAATCTTCAAAGAGCCACGCAGACGGTTTACAACCAATGTAGCCAAAGCCTCGCTATCGATATCCTCAGCAATAATCAGCAACGGACGACCGCTCTGAACAGCCGGTTCAAGGATAGGCAGAAGGTCTTTCAATACAGAAATCTTCTTGTCGTAAATCAAGACATACGGATTCTCCATCTCGCATTCCATCTTCTCGGTATTAGTTACGAAGTACGGAGAGATGTAACCACGGTCGAACTGCATACCTTCCACTACGTCTACTGTAGTCTCTGTACCCTTGGCTTCTTCCACCGTGATGACGCCTTCTTTCTTTACTCTGTGCATAGCCTCTGCAATCAGCTTACCGATTGTCTCGTCACCGTTGGCGGAAATCTTGGCTACATGCTCAATCTTCTCGAACTTGTCGCCTACCTCTTCTGCTTGGTCGGCAATGCTCTCAACAACCTTGGCAACGGCCTTGTCGATACCACGCTTCAAATCCATCGGGTTGGCACCGGCTGTAACGTTCTTCAGACCTACACCAATGATAGACTGAGCCAACACAGTGGCAGTGGTTGTACCGTCACCGGCGTTGTCGTTGGTCTTCGAAGCTACTTCCTTAACCAACTGTGCACCCATATTCTCGAACGGGCAAGCCAACTCAACTTCCTTGGCAACCGTTACACCATCCTTAGTAATATGAGGAGCACCAAATTTCTTCTCGATAATAACATTGCGTCCCTTCGGGCCTAACGTTACTTTTACGGCATTAGCCAACTCGTCCACACCTTTCTTCAGAAGGTCGCGGGCATCCATATCATACTTAATTTCTTTTGCCATGACTATTTCGTTTTTATTTGTTTATACATTTGATTAGATGATAGCTAAGATATCAGACTGACGCATTATCAGGTATTTCTCGCCGTCGAACTCTATTTCGGTTCCTGCATACTTTCCGTACAGCACAGTATCGCCGGCTTTCACAACCATCTCTTCATCCTTTGTTCCGTTACCTATGGCAACAACCTCACCCTTTAAAGGTTTCTCTTTTGCAGAATCCGGGATAATGATTCCACCCACTGTCTTCTCCTCTGCTGCAGCCGGCTTGATAAGCACTCTGTCTGCTAATGGTCTAATGTTCATCTTTGATATGTTTTTAATGTTAATAATTTGTTTCATGAATTCTCAATTCACACCCTCCTTTATGCGAAATCTGTGCCAAATTATTAACACGGGAAAAGACTGACATTTTTACATAGCCGGGCCTTGGCGTCTACTGACAGTATGACCCGGCATGCCCTCAGAAGCGGGCTATGAGTTCTTCCGCTGTGACAAGTGTTTGTTCGCCCGTAAGCATATTCTTCAGATTAATCTTGCCTTCGTTCATCTCCGTTTCGCCTACAATGGCAACAAACGGGATTTTCTTTGCGTCGGCATAGCCCATCTGTTTCTTCATCTTGGCAGCCTCGGGGAACAACTCCGTACGAATTCCGGCAGCACGCACCTTCGAAATGATTGGAAGCAGGTAGCTCTCTTCCGTAGCCCCGAAGTTGACAAACATCAGTTGCGTTGTCTTCAAAGAATCCTCAGGGTAAAGGTTCAACTGGTTAAGCACATCAAATATGCGGTCTGCGCCGAAAGATATACCTACGCCCGACACACCATCCATACCAAACACCCCGGTCAAATTGTCATACCGTCCACCACCGGTGATACTCCCTATCTGCACGTCCAGAGCCTTCACCTCAAAGATAGCCCCGGTGTAGTAGTTCAGTCCGCGTGCCAACGTGAGGTCCAGTTCCAGTTCGGCACGCATCTCAAGCTTCTCAATGCGGTCGAGGATAAAGGTCATCTCCTCGATACCCTTCATTGCCACCTCCGAGGTTGCCAACTGTTCCTTCAACACCGCCAGCTTCTCTCTGTTGGTGCCCGTCAACATTATAACAGGTTGCAAGCGGGCGATGGCATCTTCGGTAAGACCCTTCGAACGAAGCTCCTCGTTCACGTTGTCCAAACCTATCTTATCCATCTTGTCGATTGCCACGGTTATGTCAACAATCTTGTCTGCCTCGCCTATAATCTCGGCAATACCGGATAGAATCTTACGGTTATTCATTTTAATACATACGCGAACCCCAAAACGGTGGAACACCTCATCCATAATCTGGATAAGTTCAACCTCATTAATCAACGAGTCGGAACCCACCACATCGCCATCACACTGGTAGAACTCACGATAGCGGCCCTTCTGCGGACGGTCGGCACGCCATACCGGCTGTATCTGATAGCGCTTGAAGGGGAATGTTATTTCATTGCGGTGCTGCACCACATAGCGGGCAAAGGGAACGGTCAAATCATAACGCAAGCCTTTCTCGCAAGCCTTCGTGCCAAACCTTACAGCGTTGCGCTCCAACAACTCCTCGTCGGTAATCCCCGAGAAGCAATCCCCCGAGTTCAGTATCTTGAAAAGCAACTTATCGCCCTCTTCTCCATACTTACCCATCAAGGTCGACAGGTTTTCCATGGCGGGAGTTTCTATCTGCTGAAATCCATAGAGGTGATACACGTCACGAATGGTGTTGAATATATAATTACGTTTCGCCATTTCTTCCGGCGAAAAATCTCTCGTACCCTTAGGTATTGACGGCTTCTGCATATATCTTTTACTTCTTCTTTACCGTCGGAGCTAACCGACTTCTATCTGTTAAAATGATTATTCTAAGCGCAAAGGTATGGATTTTTGCTCGGTATTTGTAGCGATTCATATCTCTTTGCTCCTT
>CAVGKO010000073.1:0-7998 GCA_963629885.1 Anaerobutyricum sp. | reverse complement strand
AAATATGCTCTGATTACCGGTGGTACGAGAGGTATAGGCAAGGCCGTGGCTTCTTGTTTGGGAAAAGCGGGATATAACCTTGTGCTCACATATGCCTCCAATGCAGAAGATGCAGAAAAGGCACGTGAGTATTTGCTTCAGGAATGCAAGGTCAGCGTATCTACTATACAGGCAGACGCCTCGAAGGCAGAATCAATAGACAAGATAGATAGTTTTTTACAGAAAGAAGGCATAAAGCTAAACGCTGTTGTGTTTAATGCCGGGATGACTTGTCGTGATAGGTTCGAAGACTTGTCGCTTAAGGATTGGGAGCGGGTCTTCTTCGCAAACGTGCATTTCCCGGTGTTCTTGTTGCAACGCATCGTTGGGAGAATCGCCTCCAACGGAAGTGTTGTCTTCACAGGTTCATTGATGGGCATTCAGCCTCATTCGGTTTCCCTGGCATATGGAGTAACAAAAAGCGCCGTGCATGCATTGGTAAAGAATTTGGTTAAGTTCCTTGCCCCCTACAATCTGCGTGTAAACGCTGTTGCCCCCGGTTTTGTTGACACGGAATGGCAGAAAGCCAAGCCGGCAGAAATACGAAAGAATATTGAAGGCAAGATTTCTTTAGGTCGTTTTTGTGACCCGGAAGAACTGGCTGAGGTATATAGAATGTTGATTGAGAACAGTTATTTTAATGGCGAAGTGGTCGTTGTAGACGGCGGATATTCATATAAGTAAGAAAGCGAATGAGTAATTTAGACAAAGAATATGAGGCATCACTAAAATCGATAGAGACCGAGAACGTCATAGACCGAGCATTTTATCGTCCGATTGGGTTTCGCATTGCTCGCGCACTACGAGGTACTGGGGTTACTCCAAACATGATAACGGTTATATCCATCTTCGTTGGAGCAGCCGCCGGTTTTATGTTTTATCATGACAATATAGTGTACACAATCTGTGGTATTCTGATATTGGTCTTTGCCAACATACTTGATTGTGTTGACGGTCAGTTGGCCCGTCTGACAGGTATCAAGTCGGCTATCGGACGTATACTTGACGGGTTTGCCGGTGACATTTGGTTTGCCTCCATCTATGTCGGATTAGCTCTCAGGCTGTCTCACGAATATGGTACTTATTGGTTTTTTGCCTTAGCCGTCACATCCGGATTGTCGCATTTGGTGCAGGCAAACATCACCGATTATTATAAGACATTGCACCTCTACTTCATCAGCAAAGACAAGGGTGCAGAATTCCAGTCGCTGGAACAGGTCAGAAACCGCCATAAAGAAATGAAGCTGGGCATCAACAAAACTTTCTATTTTCTTTATCGCGGATACACATCGTTTCAGGTGAATGCCACGCCATCATTGCAGAGCATGTTGCAGAGCCTTCACTCGAAATATGGAGACGACATTCCGGAAGACATCCGTATTGCTTTTCGTAAGAAGAGTCGCGAATTGATGCACTACATCGACCTACTGACGTTCAACGGCCGCACAACTATCATGTTCATTGTTGTGTTGATTGGTGAAGTGTGGATTTACTTTCTGTATGAAATAATCGTTTTGAATATTGTTTTATTGATAGCGATGCACAAACACGAGAAGATGTGCAAATCATTCGTCAATAAGTAAGACATGAAAAAGAGCGTAATAGATATAGACGATTTACAAAAGGACTTTCCATTCTTCAGAAGTCGTATCGGCACATTCTTGGGCAAACGATTAATCAAATGGCTAAGCATTGACAAAGTAAACCGAGTACATGCCGCCAGTTGCCATCTGAGTGGAGCTGAGTTTACGTCTGCCATACTACGCGACCCATTAATCGACATAAAATATCGTCTGCACAATGGGGAGGTTCTCGACAACCTGCCGGAAGGGGCGTTCATCACCGTTTCCAATCACCCCATTGGTTCGATAGATGGAATCATACTGATAGATATCATGGCAGCGCGCAGACCGGACTTCAAAGTCATGGTAAACGAGATTCTGGTAAAGATAAGTGCCATGAAAGACAATTTCGTTTCCGTCTTGCCCGACTCTACCGGTAATGGTCCAAACCCTGCCAACATAAATGGCATACGTTATTCTTTGCAACGCTTGAAGGAAGGTCATCCTATGGGATTTTTCCCTGCGGGAGCCATTTCGTTCTACAATAAGAAATATAATGTGGTTCGTGATATAGCATGGACACACAGCGTTGTCCGCTTGATTCACAAAGCCGGTGTTCCTATCTATCCCATTTATTTCGACTTTCTAAACTCCGGCTTTTTCTATTGGTTGGGGCGTATCAGTTGGAGAATACGTTCGTTGCGCATTCCCGCCGAAGCCTTCAACAAACGGGGAAAGACAGTAGACGTATATGTGGGAGAGCCTATCCTTCCTGAAGAGATTGATAAGCTTACGGATGATACGGCAGTGGCGGAGTTCTTGTATAACCGCACGTATGGCGCCAAAAAATAGGACGTCGCGGAGAGAATCCTATTTTTCGATAGCCGTGATTCGGATGAAGATTTATAATTTTGGCAAGTAAACCGAATAATTATAGCTGTTTTAAACGATTATGGTTGATATCCGACAAATAAAACAACGTTTTGGAATTATAGGGAATAGCCCAAGTTTGGATAGAGCTATTGATGTTGCCCTCCAAGTGGCGCCCACGGATTTGTCTGTACTTGTATTTGGCGAGAGCGGTGTCGGCAAGGAGACTTTTCCGCAGATTATTCATCAGAACAGTCCGCGTAAGCATGGTCAGTATATAGCCGTAAACTGTGGAGCCATCCCTGAAGGAACTATCGATTCTGAACTGTTTGGGCACGAGAAAGGGTCTTTCACGGGAGCGTTGGCCGACCGAAAGGGCTATTTCGAGGTAGCCGATGGCGGAACAATCTTTTTGGATGAGGTGGGTGAACTGCCCACTCCTACTCAAGCCCGTTTGTTGCGTGTGCTCGAAACCGGAGAATTTATTAAGGTCGGTTCGTCGAAAGTGTTGAAGACAAACGTAAGGATTGTTGCTGCAACGAATGTAAACTTGGTGCAGGCTGTAGCCGAAGGTAAATTTCGTGAGGACCTATACTATCGTTTGAGCACTGTGCCCATCCAGGTACCTCCCTTGCGTGAGCGTGCTGACGATATCGTCTTGTTGTTTCGCAAGTTTGCCGGCGACTGTGCCGATAAATACCGTATGCCGCCGATTCGTTTGAATGAAGAAGCACGACGGCTGTTGGTTTCTTATCGTTGGCCGGGTAACGTCCGCGAGCTCAAGAATGTCACGGAACGCATCTCGGTGATTGAAGAAAACCGCGATATCACGGCAGACATTCTGCGTCAGTATCTCCCCAACTTGGATATGGAGAAATATCCCGTTCTTGTCAAGCACGAGGAAAACGGCCAGAAGTTTTTCAACAGTGAACGCGAGATACTCTATCAGGTGCTCTTCGACATGAAGAAAGATGTCAACGAGTTGAAGAAGTTGGTTCATGATATCATGGGCGGAAAAATGCCTATGACAGTAACCGACAACACCTCTTACACCCATCCGATACAACAGGTTCAGCCAACTCCTATCCAAGAAGCGGAAACGGTGGAAGAGCCCGAGACTCTCTCGCTGGAGGAAGTGGAGAAAGAAATGATTCGCAAGGCGCTTGAGCGACACAACGGACGGAGGAAGGGTGCCGCAGCCGACTTGAAGATTTCGGAACGTACGCTTTACAGAAAGATTAAAGAATATAATTTGGAATAGGTTATGTTGAGAGCGCACACTATCCTACTCTGTCTGCTTATGGCATTGGTAGCCACGGCTTGTTCCATTTCTTATAAGTTCAATGGGGCGTCAATCGACTATACCAAGATAAAGACAATCTCCATCAAGGATTTCCCCAACCAAGCAGCATTGGTTTATCCTCAGCTCTCACAGAATTTCACCGAGGCTTTGAAAGACATTTATGTCCGTCAGACACGTCTTGAGATGGTCAAAGACAATGGGGACCTGGATTTGGAAGGCGAGATTACCGGATATGAGTTGACACCTATGGCTGTCAAGGAAGACGCATGGTCGTCGCAGACAAAGCTGACAGTCACCATCCGTGTGCGTTATTCCAATCGGACCAATCCGGATGAAGATTTCGAGCAGACTTTCTCGGCTTACCGTGAGTTCGATTCCACAAGGATGCTGCAAGATGTGCAGGAAGAATTGTGTACCGAAATCATTGAGGAGTTGACCGACCAGATTTATAATGCCACCGTAGCCAATTGGTAACCGATTATGAAAGCCATAGATTTATATCCTCTTATGGAAGACCCCTCTCTTCTGAGCAAGGAAACGATTGACCCGTTGCGACAGCTCGTGGACGAATACCCGTATTTCCATATCGCCCGGATGCTCTATCTCAAGAACCTTGCGATAGCCGAGGATGCGAATTTCATGGAAGAGCTGAAGAGGATGGCTGTTTTCGTACCCGATAGGAAGAAACTGTTTACACTTATCGAAGGAGACCGCTACGGCATAAGTTTTTCGTCGTTTGTAAACGATGCGCCAAAGACAGATTCGTTCTCGCTTATTGATGCGTTTCTATCTGACGGAAAGGACGAAGAAAGCGGACAGGGAGCGAACGAGCTTCAGCCGTCGGTGTCGGGCGATTATATCTATTGGTCGCTCACGAACGAGGGCAAAGAAGAAGAAAAGGAGACAGAACCGTCGGCAAAACTTAAGCATCAAGACCTGATTGACGCCTTTATCGAGAGTGATGCGGCACGCGGCCGTAGGTTGCCTCAAAACGAATCTCCTTCCACGCCTTTGGAAGAAGAGCCTCAGGAGGAGATGCCAACACCTTCGCCCGACGATGATTCTTATTTCACCGAGACATTGGCGCATATCTACATCAAGCAAAAACGTTATGAGAAGGCATTGCCGATTCTTAGAAACCTATATTTGAATTATCCGAAAAAAAACGTTTACTTTGCGGACCAAATAAGATTTTTGGAAAAGTTGATTATTAACACTAAAAAATAAAACCAAAATGTACGTATTTATTTCTATTCTTATCCTGATAGCTTCGATACTTTTGATATTGATAGTATTGATACAAAACTCAAAAGGAGGAGGTTTGGCTTCGGGCTTCTCTTCGTCGAACCAGATTATGGGTGTACGCAAGACCACAGATTTTTTGGAGAAGGCCACTTGGGGCTTGGCAGGATTTGTCATTGTATGCAGCATTGTTATCACAGCATTTATTCCGAGGGCAACAACCACTACGGAGTCTGAAATCAAGAATCAGGTGAACGAAGCTGTTACTATTGACCCGAACACTGTAGCGCCTAACTTCGGTACCGCTCAGCCGTCGAACGACCAGCCGGCAGAAGAAGCTACCAACGAGCAGAAATAATTTTCCATAATACATTAAGAAATTGCTTGTCGAAGCACCATCGATAACGTTGTCGATGGTGCTTCGACAGTTTTATCCACGGTGTATCGACAACGTTGTTGACGCATCATCGAGAAACATACCCGCATTTTTATTACAAGAGAGACATGGACGCACTACATTTCGACGGACTTCTGATTGGAATAGCCACATTCCTTATCATCGGCATCTTCCATCCTATAGTTGTCAAAGCAGAGTATTATTGGGGCACCGGATGCTGGTGGGTATTCCTTCTCATTGGGATGGCAGGAGTTGGTGCATCGCTTATGATTGATAACGTTGTTCTCTCCATCTTGTGCGGAGTGTTTGCTTTCTCTTCGTTTTGGACAATCAAGGAATTGTTTGAGCAGAAGGAAAGAGTGAAGAAAGGATGGTTTCCCAAGAACCCCAAAAGACAACCTAAGGAGTGAATTGTAATCTCATGTTGCCAAAAGGGGGTAGAAATGTTTTGATTTATTTACAACTCTTCCTACCTTAGCGCAACTAAAGTAAAAATTTAATCATTTAACAACCATGAAGAAAATTGTTTTGTTATTGGCTTTCAGCCTAAGTATTGGAAATGTATTTGCACAAGATGCTGACAAATTGCGTGATGCGGGCGACGCTGCCCTAAAGGCTAAGAACTATGTTGAAGCATTTACAAACTACGATGGGTTCTTGAAGCAGACTAACAATGAGGATGCCGACCGCGTTTTCAACTGCGCTTTCGCTGCCTTCCAAGCCAAGAAGTATGAAGAGGCTGCAAAATATTACGATTTGGCCATCAAGAAGAACAAGAATACCGACGACGCATACGCAGGCAAGGCCATGTCGCTTCGCAATCTGAACAAGACCAAAGAATTTACCACAACAGTAGCAGAAGGTTTGAAAGCAAAACCGGGCGATGCCAATCTGGAGAAGTTGCTCTACGGATATTGCGTAAAGCAGGGTCAGGCTGCTCAGAAGGCCGGCAACGTAGCTAAGGCAGAAGAGATGTTTAAAGAGGTATTGACCGTAAGCAATGCAAAATATAAAGAGAATGCTCTCTACAGCCTCGGTGCAATGTATTACAACGAAGGCGCAAAGGTCCTTTCCGCTGCCGCATCCGACGCTGCCAAATATGAAGAGGCTAAGACCAAGGCAACACCGATGATGAATAAGGCCAAGGGATATATGGAGCAAGCCATTGCCCTCAATGCCGAGAACGCCAACGCCAAGAAAATCCTTGATTCCATCAAAGAAACATTGGCGAAATAAATAGAAGCAAAATATTTCCATATAAGGAGCTGCGTCAGAGAAACGGCGCAGCTCCTTTTTGTTTTAACCTCAACGAAATCCGGGAGAAACAAGAATAGTGCTATTCTTGTTTTGTCGGAATAAGACGAGACAAAAAAGTCTGCCTCTTAGCATTGCGGAAAGGGGCAGACTATGGTTTGGGGGATATTTCCCGTCCTCAGGACTTGAAGAGGAATCGGAACAGGTCGTTCCCGTTCGCATAGATAAGCAGGGCGAAGAGAAGGAACATTCCAACAACCTGCGCGTATTCGAGGAACTTGTCGCTCGGCTTGCGACGGGCAATCACCTCGTAGAGAAGGAACATCACGTGCCCACCGTCCAACGCCGGGATTGGCAATATATTCATGAAGGCAAGGACGATGGAAAGGAATGCCGTCTGCATCCAAAATATCTGCCAGTTCCAAACGGCGGGGAAGATACTTCCAAACGTACCGAAACCGCCCAGGCTTGAGGCGCCTTCCTTGGTAAATACATATTTCATATCGCTGACATAACCCTTGAGTGTGTTTACCCCAAGCTTGATGCCGGCGGGGAACGATTCAAAGAAACCATAGGAGCGTGTCACCGTGGGGTACAAATCCGTTGGAGCCATAAGGGCAACCCCAATCATGCCTGCTGTATCCGGGCGGACCACCGTAGATTGCTCCACTCCCTCGCGATAGAAGCCAAGCGTGATTTCCTGTCCTTTGTTTTTATCCAACATCTCGGCAACTTGTTCAAACATCGGTGTTGCCTGTCCGTTGACAGCCACAATGCTGTCACCCGCCTTCAACCCGGCAAGGGCGGCAGGCGAATCATCGCTCACAAGTTCCTTTACCACCATAGGCACACGGTTGGGATTGGCAAAACCCTTTCCCTCGCGCATGAAACGTTGCATCATATCTTCCGGCACCGTGATGACAGTCTCCACGCCATCGCGCAGCACCGTCACACTACCGGCTTCCACCACCTTACGGAGGGTGGACTGATTAAGTCTGTCAAGCTCCTCGCCATCTGCCTTGAGAAGGATATCGCCGTCGCGGAAACCAATCTCGTGGAACGCTTCGCTGTAATACATTCCGTGCTTCATGTTCTTCAGCGGCAGATAAGTCTCACCCCAAGTATAAAGCACCATGGAATAGATAAACAATGCCAAGAGGAAGTTGAACAGCACGCCTCCAATCATAATCATCAGACGCTGGCCGGCAGGTTTGGAACGAAACTCATAAGGCTTGGCAGGTTGCGCCATGGCTTCCTTGTCCATGCTCTCGTCTATCATACCCGAAATCTTGCAATAGCCGCCCAAAGGCAACCAACCGACACCATACTCC
>CAVGKO010000072.1:0-8064 GCA_963629885.1 Anaerobutyricum sp. | reverse complement strand
ACGTTTGGGTCAAAAGGTTCGAACCTCGTAAGAATTTCTGTCGATACCCGTTTGGAAGGTTATACGAATAAATCAGGCAATTTATACGAATAAAACGGGTGAATTATTCGAATAACAAAAGTACAGACATATATATGTCTTCGTCAAAACATATATATCTTTTGCTCGAAACATATATATGTCCCGAGAACATCCGCCTCCTTGCCGGGGGGGGGAACCTTCCTCCGGTTGCCCATCAAAAAAGAATGCCTACCTTTGTCAATCGGTTATAGAACGCAAAACAGTCAGCCATGAATTTCAGCAAGCGGTGTTACCGGATATTTGAACAAGCAACGAAAGCATATCACGCTTCCGACAACGTGAATACTACCATACACAATCCGTATGAGGTGAAGAGCATTGAGTTTTATCTGTATCTTAAGAACTGGATTGATGCCGTGCAATGGCATTTGGAAGACCTTATCCGCAACCCGGATATCGATGCCAAGGAGGTGGTGGCGCTGAAACGACGTATCGACAAGTCCAATCAAGACCGCACCGATTTGGTGGAGCTGATTGACAGTTTCTTCTTGGACAAATACAAAAACGTGAAGATATTGCCCGACGCAACCATCAATACCGAGAGCCCGGCATGGGCCATCGACCGTCTGTCGATTCTTGCGCTCAAGATTTACCACATGAAGGAAGAATGTAACCGCACGGACGCTACGCCGGAACACAAGGCGCGGTGTCACGACAAACTGAAGGTGTTGCAAGAGCAGAAGGACGACCTTATTGTTGCCCTTGAACAACTCTTGGCCGATATAAAGGCGGGCCGCAAGTGGATGAAAGTCTACAAGCAGATGAAGATGTACAACGACCCGTCGCTCAACCCCATACTCTACGGTAAGCTATAAGATGGCGAAAATCCTCGTTATACGACTCTCGGCGATTGGCGACGTGGCCATGACAATCCCCGTAATCTATTCTGCCGCCAAGGCGAACCCGCAGCATAGGTTCACTGTCCTTACGCAGGCTTTCCTCATACCGGTGTTCATGAACCGACCGGCAAACGTGGAGGTGCTTGGCATCAATACCAAGGCATCGGAGAAGACCTTGATGGGGTTGCTCAGGTTTGCCTATGCCTTAGAGTCGTTCAACTTCGACATGGTGCTGGATTTGCACGACGTGATTCGCTCGTTTATCATCCGCAGCGTGTTTTGGCTGAAGGGGAAGAAGGTATATGTTGTAGACAAAGCAAGGAAAGAACGGGCGTATCTTACCTCCCGCGACCATAAAACACTTAAGCCTCTGCGCTCCGTCATAGAACGCTATGCAGATGTGTTTCGCGCCGCCGGGCTGAGCTACACGGAAGATTTCACCTCTCTCTACGAATCTAAACCCGCCGACCTCTCGGCAATGGAAGCCGTGGCAGGGGTGAAGACGGGCAAATGGATTGGAGTTGCCCCCTTTGCCAAGCATCGGGGAAAGATATACCCCACCGACGAGATGGAGCAGGTGGTGGGCCTTCTCTCCAAGAACGAAGACTATACGATATTCCTGCTCGGCGGCCGTGGCTACGAAGAAGCTGTGTTGGACCAATGGGCATACCAATATCCGAGGGTGAAAAGCATTGTGGGCCGTTATTCGCTGGACAACGAGCTGGCACTTATCAGCCGATTGGACGTGCTGCTGTGTATGGACTCTGCCAATATGCATTTTGCTTCTTTGGTGGGCACAAAGGTTGTGTCGGTATGGGGAGCAACGCATCCCTATGCGGGCTTCTATGGCTACCACCAAGACCCGAAGAACGTCATCGAGGTTGACCTCCCCTGTCGCCCCTGCTCAGTGTTCGGGCAGAAACCATGCTATCGGGGCGATTGGGCATGCATGACGAGTATTACTCCCGAGAAGATTGTGGAAAAGATAAACGAGGTGTTACACGAGTGATATGGAAATACACGTCCACAGCCAATATGCTTCCTTGCGCGACGAGCTAAGAGATATTCCCCGGCGGTTTATGGACGGTGAGGGCATCGTCTTGCACGAAGGCAGAAACTCGGTGAGGACCTTCGATGTTGGTGGGCTTCGTTTGGTCGTGAAGCGCTACAAGCCGGTGTGCTTTGTCCGTCAGATAGCCTACACCTTCTTTTGTAGGACCAAGGCGGAGAAGGCTTTCCTCTTTGCAGAAATCTTGCGTGAGAGGGGCTTCGATACGCCGCACGAGGTGGCATACATCAAGCAACGCAGGTTTGGATTGTTTCATGTCGGCTATTTCGTCTCCTTGCCTTGCGACGACCCCACGGCATATTCTGCTCTTGTTGCCGAGCCGGAGTTCAGCCCCGAACTGGCGTCAGACCTTGCCGCCCTCTTCGTGCAGATGCATCTCAAAGGTGTGATGCATGGCGACATGAACCTCGGGAATTTTCTTTTCCATAAGAAAGACGATGCTCACTATACATTCAATATTATTGATACCAACCGCTCGCGCTTTGTTGACAGGCCGCTAAGCCGCCAGGAGTCGTTGCAAAACCTGCGTACAGTGACCTTCCGGCGCGATTTGTATGCTTATATCATCCGCACATACGCCACAATCCGGGGCTGGGATGCTAAGGAAACAGAGAAAGAGGCAACCCGCCTTCTGACACGCTTCGAACAATGGAAAACGAACAAAAGGAAATGGAAAGAGATTGCACGGAAAATACTATACCGAGGATAATTCATTTTTGCTGGCTGAGCAAATCACCCTATCCCGGCAAAATCAAACGTTGCATGGACTCTTGGCGGCGCGTTATGCCGGACTATGAGATACGTCTGTGGGACACGGATAGCTTCGACGTCTCCTCCGTGCCATACGTCAAGGAGGCTTTCGATGCAGGGAAATGGGCTTTCGCTGCCGACTATATCCGCATATATGCCTTATATAAGGAAGGGGGTATCTATCTCGATTCGGACGTGAAGGTGCTGAAGCCCTTCGATGCGTTTCTTGGTTATCCGTTCTTCTCCTGCATGGAGTATCACCCCACCCAGGTGGCACGCGACCATGCATCCTACCCCGTAGACAAAGACGGGCACCGCATAACGGAAGGATATGTCTCCGGCATACAGATACAAGCGGCAGTGATGGGCGCCCAAGCCGGTAATCCCTTCCTCAAAGATGTGTTGGATTGGTACGGCGAACAACATTTCCTTCGCCCCGACGGGGCATTGGCTACCGATGTCTTGTCGCCTCAGATATATGCCCGGATAGCAGAAAACTATGGCTTCAGATACGTGGATGCCAATCAGACGTTGGAAAAGGGACTTCGTATATTTCCCTCCGAGACGTTTGCCGGAAACAAGCACGAAGCTACTCCCGAGTCATATGCCATACACTTGTGTGCACATAGCTGGCATCTCTCCTGGCTCGAAAAGCTTAAGAAATTTATCGGACAAGAAACAACCCGTATGAAACAATAGCAGAAAGCATACCTTCCCTTGGGGGCGCTATGATGTTATCCTACGGTATATATCCATCATATCTTGGGCTATTGCCCCATCCAAGAAACGTTTTGCATATTCCCTTCCGGCTTCCCGCATGTGTTCAGACTGCGTGGGGGTGGTGAGAATCCAGTTTATTTTCTCGCTCAAGTCGTTTACGTCTCCGGGGTTTACATATACGGAGCCGGGGCCGCCTGCCTCTTCCAAGCATGAGCCGGTGGCTGCTATGACGGGCGTACCCGAATTGAGAGCCTCCAAGATAGGAATACCGAAGCCCTCGAACAACGAAGGGTAGACAAACAACGACGCCAAACGATAGATTGCCGGAAGGTCCTCATGGGGGATATTGCTTAGGAGGGTGACTTGCCCCTCCATATTGTTCTCCCTAACGTATTGTTCCACAACGTCGGCATAAGGAGTCCGCTTCCCGATGGCAACAAGAGGAATGTCTTTCCCCTTGAGCGCTTTTACAATAAACAAGAGGTTTTTCCTCGCCTCAATGCTTCCCACGTTCAATACGAAGACATCCGGAAGATGGTATTTATGTTTCACCTCCCATAGCTTGTCCTGCTCTATGGACTGCGCGAAAGAAGCGTTGCACCCTTGGTACACAACCTCAATCTTCTCTTCCGGTACATTATATATATGGATAATATCCCTCTTCGTCATCTCGCTTACCGCAACAACCTTGTCGGCAAGCAGGCAAGCTTTCTTGAACTTGAAGTTATAGATGGCTCTGTCGATGGGCTTATAGAATTGCGGGTAACGTACAAATATCAAATCGTGGATGGTCACGACGGATGGTATGCCCGCCTTCGCCAGTCCGAAAGGAAGCTCGTTGCTTAGTCCGTGATACACGTCGGGCCTCTCTCTCTTCAGGTCGCGAACGATGCCATACGTGCGCCACCAATCCTTGCTCAAAGCGCCCAACGGAGTGTTCCCCGGGTAATGGTATATCACATTTTCCCCCTCCGGCACAAGTGCCCTTAGATAATCTTTACCCTTATCCGGAGAATACAGATGATAGCTGTTGTTGGGAAATCTGTCAGCAAGAGCATTCACGATGAAACGGCTGTAGTTCCCCAGTCCGGTCCCGTTATGGGTGATACGCTTGGCGTCGAAGGCGAGTCTCATTCCATGCATGAGGGTTAGTTCTTTTTCAGTGTGTAGTCGGTGATGCCCAATGCTTGGTACGACTGAAGCAACGCCTCGTCGTTGTCGGAAATCATCAGCAGTTTGTCGTTCTCCTTCAGTATGGTGTTGCCCTTGGGAATAAAATAACGTCCGTCGCGCATAACCATTACTGCCAAAGTGTGGTCGGGCAATGTCAGCTCCATCAATTTATTCCCGTGTTTGAGCACCTCCGGGGTGATTTCAATCTCGCTCATTGCGCTCTTTATTCCCTCCGGCAGCTCAATGCCAAATACATCCTTGCTCTCCGGTTTGTCAATCATATCCAACCATTTGGCTGCTTGCGTCACCGTTGTGCCCTGTATCAAGAGCGACAAAATAGTGATAAAGAACACCACGTTGAATATCAACTCGGCATGTTCCACGCCGGCAATCAATGGGTATGTGGCAAAGATGATAGGTACAGCCCCGCGAAGCCCCACCCACGAGATATACAACTTCCCTTTGAACGAGAAGCTCTTGTATGGTATGAGGCATAGGAACACACTGATTGGCCGGGCGAAAATAATCATGAATATACCTACAGCCAAGCCTACAGGTGCCACCGGCAACAACTCATGCGGGTTTACAAGCAACCCGAGCGTGAGGAACATCACTATCTGCCACAACCAAGCAAAACCATCGAAGAAGGTTCCAACACTCTTCTTGTGAACAATCTTGGCATTTCCCACCACCAGTCCGGCAATATATACTGCCAAATATCCATTGCCCTTGCAGAGCGTTGTTGCAGCGAAAGTGAAAAAGGCAGTGGCCAAGAGCAAAATCGGATACAACGACTCGTTGTTAATGTTGATTGTGTTGATGATGAATATGGCCAATTTGCCTAACAAGTAACCCGCCAAGGCTCCTACCGAAAGTTGTATCAATAGCGACAATACGGCGTCGCCAAGATTCATTCCGGCTGTTTGGATATAGGCAATCAGTAGTAAGGTGAGCATATATGCCATCGGGTCGTTGCTACCACTCTCGAGCTCCAACGTCGGGCGAAGACGTTCCTTCAAATACACTCCCTTGCTTCGAAGAATAGAGAACACGGAGGCGGAATCGGTTGACGACATAACCGCAGCCATCAATAGCGACTCCGGAAGTGTCAGCTTCTCGTAACCTACCGTAACCATTGACATGAAGTAAATGAATCCACCTGTGATGAATGTGGTTGCCAACACACCAAACGTTGCCAAGATAACTCCCTGCGACATTATGGGCTTCACTTCGGATATCTTCGTATCCATACCACCCGAGAACAGAATGATACTCAATGCCAGCATACCGATGAACTGCGCAATGTCGGGACTACTGAATTGGATGCCCAACCCATCGCTGCCAAACAACATACCTACTCCCAAGAAAAGCAACAACGCGGGCAGTCCGAAACGATAACCGGCCTTACTGGCGAAAATACTGAAAAAGAGGATGACCGAAGCAACCAAGAGAATACCCTCCGGATTGTGCAAGAGCTCTAAATCGTGATACATAAATGGAGAATGAGAATGTTTACTAAAATGTGCCTCAAAGTAACGAATAAATTTCGAAATGGCTGATGTGGGGTATTTGACGTTTTGGCCTCCTCTGGATAAAGGTCCGACGCCTTAGTGTGATTATCGCAAAATGTGAAAAATAGCCGGGCATATTTTTGCTGCGTTAACAATGAATGCGTATTTTTGACGCCTAATAACTAACCATAACATAGTAATTCACATGAAAAGACGAGATTTCTTAACAAATTCAGCGTTGCTGGGTGCCGGGATACCGTTGGGTATGTCACCGGCTGTAATGACATCATGCGCGCAAGACAAACAAGGTGCGGAAGTTGCTGCAAAAACTTATACTCCGGAAGAATTGGGCATGTTCTCTTTCGTGGAGGTGGCTCCCGATGGTAAACCGATAAAAGCAGCGTTGATTGGTTGTGGAGACCGTGGTACAGGTGCTGCTACACAGTTTCTCAAATCCGGACCTAATGTGTCGATTATTGCGCTTGCTGACTTGTTCCCGGACAGAATGGCCAGCTGCCGCAAGGTGTTGTTAGACCAGTTTAAGAACGAAGTACCCGATGCTAATTGCTTCTTTGGATTTGATGCATACAAAAAGGTATTGGCAATGGATGAAATAGACATTGTTTTGTTGTGTACCCCGACACATTTCCGTCCAGAACATTTTAAGGCTGCTGTTGAAGCCGGCAAGAATGTGTTTATGGAGAAACCTTGTGCCGTAGACCCAACAGGTATTCGTACAGTGATTGCTGCAGCCAAAGTGGCAACATCCAAAGGTCTGACTGTTGTGACAGGAAATCAGCGTCGCCATCGTAAGGACTATTGGGAAGCTTTCATCCAAGTGAAGAACGGTTTGATTGGCGACGTGGTGTCTGCGTCTGCTCATTGGGATCAGGGTGCTTGGTGGAACAAACGCAAACGTCCCGAATGGAGTGATATGGAATATTGCATCCGAAATTGGTTTAACATTAAATGGTTGAGCGGTGACCATCTGCTTGACCAGGCCATTCACAACATAGACGTGGTAACTTGGTTCATGGAAGACCGTCCCGTTCGTGCGGTCGGCTTTGGTGGTCGTGCACAACGTCTGACTGGAGATATATTCGACTTCTTTAGCATCGACTATTATTATAATGGAAACAAACGGATGTTGGCAACAGCTCGCCAGATTGACGGTTGCGAAGGAAATGTATCCGAACAAGTATATGGAACTAAGGGTGTAGCTCTGCTTAATGATAGAGGAGAAATAAAGATTGTTGATTATAGTGGAAACACTCTTTGGGAATATGATTACAAGAACAACCCGATGAAGAATCCGTATGAGCAAGAACATATCCATTTGGTTGAGTCTGTTCGCTTGAATAAGAAGATAAATCAGGCAGAAGCATTGGCATATTCCACTCAGGTGGCTATTCTTGGACGTGAAGCAGCTTACACCGGAAAAGCAATTACTTGGGATGAGATTATGGCATCAACGCTCCGTTACGGACCGGAAGAATATAAGATGGGTCCGCTTCCGTTCTACAAGGAAGGAGAAGCTCCAAAGCCAGGTAAGGCTCCGGATGCTCCGGTACTATGATAAGGTAGATATCTTTTCATATAAAGCTCCAAAAACCTTCAACAAGGAGGTTTTTGGGGTTTTTTTTCTTTGAACACATATCAAGACAACACTGATTATATCGGACCAATTGGGAAGTTGGACCGTAATCCAAGGGAAAATGGTGGAGAAATTTTATCCGAGAGAGGTATGCCTTGTATTATATTGACGTTCATAAAATTGGTAGAGGGGTGCAATGATAGGTTGAAAAAAAACTTCGCGTAAATTGAAAAAAAGAGGTAAAATAATTTGGAGTGGGAGGTAAAAAGGTCGTAGTTTTGCACCCGCAAATACGGAGAGTATAAGCGAAGAGGTCATTGAAAGAAG
>CAVGKO010000071.1:0-8144 GCA_963629885.1 Anaerobutyricum sp. | reverse complement strand
GCTCCGAAAGTTTCGCCCTCTCTCAGCCATTCTTGCGGAGTGCTCCGAAAGTTTCACCCTCTCTCAGCCATTCTTGCGGAGTGCTCCGAAAGTTTCATCCTCTCTCAGCCATTCTTGCGGAGCGCTCCGAAAGTTTCGCCAAAAACCAAGCGGTAGTAAATCTTCGAATATCTTGTGTTGTGGGATGTCAGTTATTGAAGCGTTTCTCCAATTCGTCGTCGGTTAGGATGGTGATGATTGTTTTTCCGTCGGGAGTGAGGTTGGAATCGGAGCACGAGAACAAAGAGGCAATCAAGTTATCCATTTCATCTGCCGACAAAGTCTTTCCCGAGCGGATGGCAGCCGTCCTCGCCAATGTCAGGGCTATGGCTTCGCATATTTCCTCATGCACCTCGCAGCCAGTCTCCATAACACGGTTCACCACGTCCTTGACCAACCTCACAGAATCGACGTTCTCCAGGTAGGCGGGCAATCCGGTCACGGCATAACTGTTGTTACCAAGATTAGACAAATCGAACCCGACAAAACACATATCGTCCATAATGGCTTGCAGCACCACGGCTTCGGCAGCGGTGAACTCAACCACTTGAGGGAAGAGGAGCTGTTGCGATGCGCCCTTCTGTCGCTTCATATTTTCTATATAACGGTCGAACAAAACGCGCACATGCGCCCTGTGCTGGTCAATCAACGCCATGCCGGACTTCAGGGGAGTAACGATGTAGCGTCCCTTATACTGATAGCAAGGTGTTGCCATCCCGGAGAACAGCATGTCGTCGGAGGTGACCGTGGAGGCCGGCTTCAGCAAGCCGTTTTCTTTCATGCCTTCAATCTCCCCCATCTTCTCCAGGTCCTTGCGCACAGCATCCCTGTCGCTTTCGTAACCTTTATATAGCTTCGACCAGTCGACATCGGGTCTTTCAACAAATGAACGGGGATGGCTTTGCCCGGACGAGATGAAGGGGTTGTATCCGGGTTCAATATGCACGGTAGGATACTTAACATCTTCCATGTTTGGGTTGTATACCGGAATGTCTATCGCATCTTCCGCACCAAAATCGAGGGTAGGGATTGCGCTCGACTTGGCCAAAGCCTCACGGGTAGCAGCCATCAGCATCTGCCATACCGATTGCTCGTTTTCGAACTTAATCTCCGTCTTGGTCGGATGGATATTAACGTCGATTGTGGATGGGTCGAGAGTGAAATAGATGAAATAATTGGGTTGTTCGCCCGGATGAATCAACTGCTCGTATGCCTGTGTAACGGCCTTATGGAAATAGAAGTGTTTCATGAAACGGCCGTTCACAAAGAAGTATTGCAAGGCACCACGCTTCTTGGCTGAATCGGGGCGGCCCACAAAACCGGTGATAGTAACCATTGAGCTCTGCGCATCCACGGAGAGCAACTTTTGGTTTAAGTTCTTGCCATACACATTAACAATACGCTGGCGCAAACCGGACTTGGGCAAATTGAATATCTCGACATCATTATGGCTCAACGTCATTGCCACTTGGGGATTGACCAACGCCACCCGTTCGAACTCAGTGATGATATTGCGCAGCTCCGTTTCGTTTGATTTCAAGAATTTGCGGCGTGCAGGCACATTGAAGAACAGGTTTTTGACGGAGAAGATACTCCCTTCGGCACAAGCCTCAGGCTCTATGTCAACCAAATCGGAGCCGGCGATGGATAGTTTTGTGCCCAGCTCTGCGCCCTTTAGACGTGTACGCAGCTCCACATGTGCCACCGCAGCAATGGAAGCCAAGGCTTCGCCACGGAATCCCATGGTATGAAGCGAGAACAAATCACCGGCAGAGGATATTTTGGAGGTGGCATGCCGCTCGAAAGCCATGCGGGCATCCGTCTCAGACATCCCCTTCCCGTCGTCAATAACTTGAATCAATGTCCTGCCGGCATCTTTTATGTTTACCTGGATATGCCCGGCTTCTGCATCAATGGCATTCTCAACCAACTCCTTTACCACCGAAGCCGGCCGCTGAATGACCTCTCCCGCCGCTATCTGGTTGGCTATGCTATCCGGCAATAAATGAATTACATCACTCATGACATATACAAGAACCAAAGCAACAGGCCCAAAACGGCAATTCCGACAATCAGTTTTACACTCTTGTACTTACGGCTCCGCTCATTATCGCCTCTGTCGAGACTTTTCTTCAGATGCGAAGTGCCCTCAACGAAGTGCCCTTTTATCTGGGGCTTGTAGTCCTCCAGCGGTTCTTCCATCCCTATCTCGCGTTTGATTTTACTCACACGTTCCTCCATTTCCTCTTTATGAGGGTCCCAATAAATCGGCTTATGACTAAACTGCCGAGGCTTACGTGTGTTATAGAATGAGAAAAGTGCCATGATGTATTCTCCTTATGCTTTAGGTATTATTTATTCATGCTTAAACTTGTTGCTCCGAATGGGCGCCTCCTCTGTCTTTCTCTGCACCACCTGATAGATGTCGTCTTTGCTTTTGGGGCGCAGGTAGTCGAACCAACAAAAATCTTTCAGTGTTTTCTGCTCCGGTTTCAAATCCGGTATAGGAGTAAGACTCCCCTTCGGGCTTGGCCATATCTTCAGTCTCTCCAGCGTATTATCCTTCACCCAAATGGTCATGAATCCGCTCTTTGTTTCATTCAAGCCAATCATCGCACCGTTGTCTAACGGATAGAAGATAGACTCGGCATTCCCTTCAACTTCAATTCGCCTGACAGCCTTGCCCTCAAAGTATGCCTTAAGGTCGTTACCCTTCAGCTGATTGTAGTACGACGAGTCGATATGCTGCACGGCAAATGCATATTGAATCACATGCGCATAGTCGATTGTGCTGTCTTTCATAAACATCTCAATAGTATCGCCGGAAATCTGATATTGCTCGTTCCACAGCACCGGGTTGCCATTCATATATAATACCGAGTCACGGGTGTTGAACTGCATATGGTTGCACACGCCTTGCACATCGGTGCGGTAGAAACGCACGCCATAAAAGGCTTTTATCTCACGGGCTGTTGAATCGAGCACCGTCATCTCAAGGGTGTCGGCATGCAGATATAATGTGTCGCCTTGCGAATATTCCAAGAAGCAAGCACTGTCTGTTACAAAAGCATACTCCGTCCGCTCGTTATAAAAGCCGTATTGCCCGTTCAATATCACCTTCTGCGCCGTGTCGCGTATGCTCATATTCCCAAAGGCCTCACCAAAGCCGGCATCCCTGTCATACGCAATTGAGTCGCCAACCAAGAGTCTGTTACCCGAACAGACCTCCGACCTCTCCAACAACAAGGCGGTGTTTGCCTCCGTGTCATACCATCCGTGGGAAGAATGGATTGTTCCACTGTCGGAGACTATAACCGATGGGCCCAATATGGTAGCAATCTTCCTATCCGTGCTGTATTGAAGCGTGTCGGAATACAACGTGAAATTCTGGTTTTCCAAACGCACACTGTCGTTGAAGACTGCCAACTTCGTGGCGGGAGAGTATTGTCCATAGAAGGAGGACAACTGATTAAGGGAGTCAACAATCAAACCTCCATCGAAATAGTAACCTATATCATTGGCGCGTTCGTAGTTCAAACTGTCGGTAAAGAGCGTCACCTGCCCGTTTTCCATCCTTACATTCTCACGCAAACGGGCGACCTGTGTATTGCCGTCGTAAAACAGGTAGTTGCCATACACAAACAACGTATCGCCCTGCTCCATCCTTACGTTACCCAACGCTTCCAATGAGTTGGTTGTCTCAAAGAAGTAGGCGCTGTCGCAATACATAAACGAGCTATCGTGCCGAAAACTCACATTTCCTTCCAAGAACTGCGCATCCGCCTTCATCGCGTCCTCATCATACGACACCGTGTCGGCATGCAGCAAATAGACCAATGTTGTTTTAGTGGTAACAGTATCGGTAGCCGGCGATGTTTCCAAAGTAGAATCTCGACTAATCGGGGCAATATCCCGGACTTGCGCTCCGGCACAAACAGTCAACAGACAAAATACCCCAACAAGGAAACACCTGTTTACGTTTTTCATTCTTTCACCCAACCCGGATACTTGAAATCGCAATTACGCCATCCTTCAGCAATACGGACATAGGTGCTTTTCTGCTGTTTTCTAATCCAGTTGTCCAATAATTCTTCTTTCTTCTTCTTTTCCACCATGCTCTTCATAGCTTGGAAATCGTCTGAAAGATTGGCCTTATGCTGTTCTATACGGGATTTCAGTTTAACAATGGCAACCACTTCCTTCTGCTTGGAGGTAATCATGGTAAAGGGCTTGGAGATTTCGCCCACCTGCATTTCATATACAACCTTACCTACCTCCTGTGGAAGCTCCTGCATTTCGAATTTGGAAGTACCATAATTGCTCCCCTCTTGATTCTGGTTCACCATCAAACCTTTGTTGTTTCGGGTGTCCTTATCGTAAGAAACAAACGTGGCAGCCTCCTCAAACGAGAATTTATTGTCCTTCAAATCTGCACTCAAAGAATCCATACGGGCAGTTGCTTCCGTCAGTTCCTTTTCCGAAACTTTCGGTTTGAGCAAAATGTGGCGACAGTTTATACGATTACCACGTTTCTCAATCAACTGAATAATATGGAATCCGTATTCGGTCTGTACTATCTGCGACACACGTTTCGAATCCGAGAGGTTGAACGCCACATTGGCAAACTCCGGCAACAGGTCGGTCTTACTCATAAAGCCCAGTTCTCCACCACGTGCTGCCGAACCGGGGTCTTCGGAATACAAGCGAGCCAAAGTAGAGAACTCCATCTTTCCGCTGTTTATCTGCTCTGTGAAATCACGCAGACGAGATTTTATGGCATCCGTCACATCAAACGGAATCTTTGGCTCAATAGTAATGATTTGCACCTCAACAACCGTCGGGATTGTCGGCAGGCTGTCTTTCGACATCTCATTATAGAACTTTCGGATTTCGGAAGGCGTCAGCTTAATCTCTCCAATCAGATTTCGTTGCATCTCTGCCACAATCTGCTGTTCACGGATTTTCTCTTTCTGGTCTTCTCGTATCTGCGAAATCTTCTTTCCGAAATATTCTTCAACCTTCTCTTTCGACCCAATTTGGTTGATTGCCCAGTTTACCCATTGGTCGGCTTGTTGTATAACCTGACTCTCGTTGGCCTCAACACTGTCTATCTTCGCTTGGTTTAAGTATAGCTTCTGTATTGCCATACGTTCCGGTATCACACAATACGGGTCACCATCCAAACGTTCACCCTCATTCTGCATATACAAACGTTGCGTTTCCACGTCCGAACGCAGAATAGCATCATCTCCTACCACCCACACAATCTCATCAATCACATTGTCTTGTGCCATTACCACGCAAGACACGCAGGCAAGAAAGAATACTGTCAAAATCTTTTTCATCACATCTAGCTTTACTTTAGTCTCAGATTACGGCCGCGAGTAGAACTGCACGTCACCTCCTCTGATTCCATCTTTATACAACTCTTCTTCAAACGTTTTCAAAAAATCCACTTTCCGCTGATTGACCAGCATCTCTGTAATCTGTGAGCTGGCATAATCGTATGGAGCAACGCTCCCGGCCGGAATATATTCCTTAATGTTCAGCAGATAACAATAACTACTATCCGCCACCTCCACGTTTTTGTTCGCTTTCAAATAGGCATTCGCGTCAGATACATTAATCGGAATATTATCCATCACCTCATCAAACCCCACCCATCTGTCGTAGAAGTAGTCATAAACAGCAGCGTTCTGCACGATATACTTCTCAATTTTTTCCAAGGAAGCTTCAGAAGTTGATTTGTACCATACCTTCACCTCCGGCAAACCGGGAGCATCCACAGGTATCTTTAGGAAAAGGCCCTTGATTAGAGCTTTGTCGAGTACAAACTTATCACGATTCACTTCATAGTAGTTCAGCTTATCGCTTTCGGAAATATCCGCCGACAATCTATCTTTTATTAAGCGTTCCTGGTATCGGTAACATACAAGCGAATGCCGGTATTCTTCTACTAATTTATCAATCTCCTTCTTCTCGTTCCCCAAGTTTCGCTGAGCAACATCGTAAACCAAGGCGTCTTTCACCCATTTCTTTACAAAGTTCTCAGCCAGCAACAAGCTGTCCGCCGAAGACGTGCCCTTAGGAATCAAGCCAACCACTTCTGACCGCTTCAATATCCTGTCTTTCACCCTTACCAGCGCATCCGCATCATTGGCTGGCTGAGAGCGTTTACACGAACACAGCAAAGATACGAATGCTATAAAGATGAAGCAACATTTCATAATCGGCACCTTCTTATTTCTTTAGTTTTTTCAACAATTTCCAATTAATTGTAACAGGATATTTCTCATTCAGTTCCTTCAGCCAAGCTTTCTCCAGCTCAGGCTGTTCACCGGCAGGCTTGCTCCACACTTTTTGAGTACTTATGTTGAACAACAAAATACCATCACTATATTCCTGCATAAGATACTTGAATTCGGGATGCTTGACGTCGAGGTTTTTGCGCTCTGCCGTAGTGACTATATCACGGACGAACAAATCAAACACCTCCTGCATAAAATCGCCGGAATAGGTCTTTGTCGAGAATGGGCAACTGCGGATATAAGCCGCAAACTCACTCTGCGGAAAATCGGTATCCACCAAGTGAATCAAGGTCTTGTTCATATCCTTTGCCTTCTCATAAAATTCCTCATCAGTGGGGAAATAATCATTACACAAAGCCTGCAACTCGGCATACGCCTCCGGATAAAAGACATACCCATATTCCTTTTTCATGCGTTCGTCGAATGCCTTGTAGTATTCAAAATTATGTTCGCCTTGCGACATGATTCGCGACCAACTTTTTTTCTTTTCGTCAAAAGAAGGTATCTCCCGTTTCTCCATCAATTTAATGATATGATACCCGAAACGCGTTTTTATGGGTTTTGAAAGTTCTCCCGGAGTGTTCAAAGCAAAAGCGCCTCTTTCAAAAGGCTCTACCATCTCCCCAACGCCAAACCAAGGCACCTCACCTCCTTGATGAGCAGAAGCCTTGTCTGAAGAATATTCTTCGGCCAACTTTTTGAAGTCCGCTCCGCCCTGTGCCTTCCGGTAAACCTCTTCAGCCAATGCCAATGCCTCTTCTTCGCTACGCGTCACAGAATCCGTCTGAAACGATATCAGGATATGAGCAACATGACGCATGCCCGGATTGGGCTTGCGATTATGTAATTTGATAATATGAAATCCCAAGGCAGAACGAACCGGCATGGATACTTCGCCAGGCTTCATTGAATAAGCAGCATTTTCGAAAGCCTTTAAAGCATGCAAAGGCATTAAACAACGCACATATTCATATATGGTTTGTTTCGTGGCATCCTCTTCGGCAAGCTCCTTACCACAAACGGAAATATCTTCGCCATTCTTTATCCGTTCGTAAGCCTTCATGGCCTTATCGTAAACAGCCACCGTATCTTTCGAAACTGTCTTCTCAGGCAAACGAAACAAGATATGACTCAATTCCAAAACTTCTCCCAAACGGTCATACTCAGCCCTAACGGCGGCTTCTTCTCCATCATGGTCTGATAAATAACCCGAAGTCAACTGAGCCCGATATTCACCCAGCTCATCGGCAAATTCTTTCGTCTTGTCCAAGCCCAATGCTTCTGCCTCAGCCACCTTCAACTTGAAGTTTTTATACAGCTCCACATAACTTTCCAACGATTTCTGTTCCGATAAGTCAACGTCGCTGTTCTTCCGTAGCATGAAAATGAATTCATCCAACGACACCGATTTCCCGGCCACAGTCATCACTACAGAGTCGGTTTTATTGGCAGCTTCACCTACCAAACAAGCGAACAAAAAGGATAGTATAAGTACTTTTTTAATCAAAAATCTGTTTGCCATACCATTAAATACATACATAACACAGATTTAACGGACAACATCCCACAAAAGTATACAGACCAATCAAATTTGCGTTTTTTATGTTAGTCTACCGCGACCCTTAATTGGAAAATCCCACGTATTAATTGGCCATTTCTGAAAGGAACTTGATGCGTATCAAGCGAATTTCATTCTCTGTATAATCACCGCCCAATTCCTCAATTGCCTCTTCCAAGTCGTCCGTCTCAGAATCCTTGAAATATTCATATATGTCTGTCACACGGTCTTCGTCCATC
>CAVGKO010000070.1:0-8197 GCA_963629885.1 Anaerobutyricum sp. | reverse complement strand
GTGCACATACGTCTTGTCCGCGGAGGAGGAAATAAGGCTCTTCCTTCTCAACGCATTGCTTAATCATTTGGATTGGATTCTTCATATCTGTTTACTTTTTAGTTCTTCTTCGAGGAACGGAGCGGTATATCCCATGGGCTTCGACGCCACCATCTCTTCCGGCGTACCGGCAAAGAGCACCCTTCCGCCTCCATTGCCCCCCTCAGGGCCCATATCAATAATATAGTCGGCACATTTAATCACGTCGAGGTTATGCTCAATAACTATAACGGTGTTACCCTTGTCCACCAACTTATAGAGCACATCCAAGAGAACGCGTATGTCTTCGAAATGGAGACCGGTGGTAGGTTCATCCAGCACATACAGAGTGTTGCCCGTACCCTTCTTTGCCAGCTCGGTGGCAAGCTTCACCCTTTGGCTCTCGCCGCCCGACAAGGTGGCTGATGGTTGCCCCAGCTTTACATATCCCAGTCCCACATCCTGAAGGACCTTTATTTTGGAGAGTATCGACGGGATGTTCTCGAAAAACTCCACCGCCATATTGATTGTCATGTCCAGCACGTCGGCTATGGACTTCCCCTTGAAACGCACCTCCAATGTCTCGCGGTTGTAGCGTTTGCCGTGACAGTCCTCGCAGGGCACCAACACGTCGGGCAGGAAGTTCATCTCGATGGTCTTATAGCCATTGCCCTTGCAGGTCTCGCAGCGGCCGCCGGAGACATTAAACGAGAATCGTCCGGGCTTATACCCCCTCACCTTTGCCTCGGGGAGATTGACAAAGAGGTTACGTATGTCGGAAAACACTCCCGTATAGGTAGCAGGATTGCTTCGCGGCGAACGTCCGATGGGCGACTGGTCAACGTTGACTATCTTATCCACATTCTCGATGCCCTCGATTGCCTTGTAGGGCAAGGGGTCTTCCAACGAACGATAGAAATGCCGGCTGAGGATGGGCTGGAGGGTGCGGTTTATCAGCGTGGACTTGCCGCTTCCCGACACACCCGTCACGCAGATAAACGTGCCCAGCGGGAAGGTCACGTCCACATCCTTGAGGTTGTTGCCCGATGCCCCCCGTATGGTGAGATACTTGCCGTTCCCCTTGCGACGTTCCGTGGGGACGGCTATCACGGTCTTTCCATTCAAATAGGCAGACGTCATTGTGTCGGCCTTAAGCATGTCCTGAGGGGTACCGGCATACACAACCTCTCCACCCAAGCGCCCTGCCCTTGGCCCCATATCAACCACCCAGTCGGCATTCAGCATCATATCCTTGTCGTGCTCCACAACCAAAACGGAGTTGCCCGAGTCACGAAGTTCCTTCAAAGAGTTTATCAGTCGCATATTATCGCGTTGGTGAAGCCCGATGCTCGGCTCGTCGAGGATATAGAGCACGTTCACCAGCTGACTGCCTATCTGCGTTGCCAAACGGATACGCTGGCTCTCCCCGCCGGATAGACTTGCCGATGCACGGTCGAGAGACAAATAGTCGAGCCCCACGTCCTTCATAAACTTAAGGCGCGAACGTATCTCTTTCAATATCTCCATGGCTATCTGCTTCTGCTTGGGGTCGAGCTTCTCTTCCAATCCGCCGAGCCATTCATAGAGCTGGGATATACCCATCGCCGAGAGCTCCGCGATGTTTTTGCCGGCAATAAGGTAGTGGAGAGCCTCCTTGTTCAACCTCCGGCCTCCGCACTCCGGACAGGTGGCAGTCTTGATAAACTGCCCCGCCCACTTCTGCGCAGTGGCAGAGGCGTCGCCATCTTGCTGCATCAATATATATTTGGCAACCCCCTCGTAGGTCATGAAGTAGTTTGACGTCCCCAACGATTCGTTCTTTATCCTGAGGCGCTCGCCCGTGCCGTTCATAATCTCGTCCATTGCCTCCGCCGGGATATCCTTGATGGGTGTCTTTATACTAACGCCATGCTTCTCACATATGGCATCAATCTGCCAAAAGATACAAGTGTTCTTATACTTGCCGAGAGCCACAATGCCTCCGCCATATATACTAAGCTCCGGGTTGGGCACAATCTTATCCATATCCAACAAACTTACCTGACCCAAGCCCTTGCACCTTGGGCATGCGCCCTGCGGCGAGTTGAACGAGAAGTTATGTGGGGCAGGCTCGCTATACGAAAGGCCCGTCACCGGGTCCATCAAACGACGGCTGTAATGGCGCAGTTCGCCGGTGTCGGCATCCAAGAGCATCACCAATCCGTCGCCCTGCTTCATGGCTATACGCAGACTCTCCTTCAGCCTTCGCTTGTCGGACGAGGAGACAACCAGCTTGTCGATGACCACCTCAACACTGTGCATCTTATATCTGTCGAGCTTCATGCCGTGAGTCACCTCCTTTATCTCTCCGTCGACACGCACATTGAGATATCCCTTCTTGCGAATCTGCTCAAACAATTCCTTATAGTGACCCTTACGGTTGCGCACCAAGGGCGACAGCATATAGGTCTTCTTCCCTTCGTAGTGCTCCAGAATAAGGTCCAGCACCTGCTCCTCGGTATATTTCACCATCTTCTCCCCACTGAGATACGAGTAGGCCTCACCTGCCCGGGCATAAAGCAGACGGAGGAAATCGTAGACCTCGGTTGTTGTGCCCACCGTGGAGCGGGGATTCTTGTTTATGGTCTTCTGCTCGATGGATATCACCGGACTGAGACCGGTAATCTGGTCCACATCCGGACGCTCCATCCCCCCGAGGAAGTTGCGGGCATAGGCGGAGAACGTCTCCACATAGCGACGTTGCCCCTCTGCAAAAATCGTATCAAAAGCCAGGGATGATTTACCGCTGCCACTCATGCCGGTTATCACGGTGAGTTTGTTTCGCGGTATCTCAACATCTATATTCTTCAGATTGTGAACGCGGGCGCCCAGAACGGATACCCGTCCGCCTTCCAATGCATTCTTGTCATTCATTTCTACCAAGAGAATTTATCTTACCACCCAAGAAGGATTGTGCACATATGTATTGGGTGTCTTATAATACATGTCGTTTTCTTTTGGAATCTGCAACGTATAGGTCTTGCCCGAGGTCTGCAGACTCTTGTCGCGCAGCCATGGATTGAAACGTCTCAAATCGGCATACGTAGTGTTCTTCTCCCGTGCAAAAGCCGACAAGTCGGGGATATCCCCACTCACCTCCACGCCTTCTGTGGCAATGGGCTTATAGAGGTCCTCCGCCCGGAACACGAAGCCGTATTTATAGGGGTTCTCCATTATCTGCTTTATTGCCATGATGCGGTAGACGTAGCGGCTTGTCTCCTCCACCAGCCAAAGGTCGAAGGTATTGTCCACCCCCTGCTTTGTCAGTTCGCCGGAGATACGCGCCATGCCGGCATTATAAGAAGCGGCAACGGTTGCCCAGTTGCCATATTTGTCGTAGGCATCCTTGAGATATCTGCAAGCCACCTCCGTGGACTTCTCCACATTGCAACGTTCGTCCACCGTGGAGGAGATGGTCAGCCCGTATTGCCTGCCCGTTGCCTCCATAATCTGCCACATACCTACGGCACGTGCCGGAGAGGTGACCCGTGCATCAAGATGACTCTCTATCACTGCCAAATATTTGAAGTCGTCGGGGATGCCGTTGGCTTTCAGTATAGGCTCAATGACCGGGAAGTATCTGTTGGCTCGCTTAAACAGTAGCATCGTTGTTGAATGGAAATAAGTAAAACTGCTCAGCTCCCTGTCAAAGCCCTCCCTCATATTATAACGCGTAAGGTCTATCGGCATGCCACAGAAAGTAACCGACGAGGGGACATCGGGCGACGAAGTCATCGACAACACTACCGGACGCTCCTGCAAGACCTGCTCCGAATCTCTTGAGGAGATAGACCAACAAGCGGTCAGACAAATCAGAACACCCAACAAAAAACCATATATACTGTTATTCGACAACTTCATCTTGTATTTCTTTTGACCTTAGAATATTGATTGAACCTTTTTTCTTTATCGTCTTACCGTTCGAGCCGGTGGCTTCTATCACGTAGAAATAGACACCCGGAGCCACATATTTCCCGTCCTTCTTTCCATCCCATCCCTGCGAGGGGTCAGTCCAGTAGTACATCTGTGCCCCCCAACGGTTGAATATCCAACACTTGAAATTGGTAAGCGAACGATAGACCACCCTAAACTCGTCGTTCACTCCCGGCGTGGTGCCCGGCGAGAAAGCATTGGGCACGTCTATATAAGAATCGGATATGGTAATGGTAACGGGCGAATCCGTCTCCCATGTACACGCCGACGTGCGGTCCGACACCGTAAGATAAATGGTATAAGTGCCGTTGCGCTCGAACAGGTAGTTCACTTCCTCTTCGTTCGACTCTATCAACTTGGTTGCCTCCGAGGCATCATCCGTGTCGTCCTTACGGTATATCGACCAGCGAAACAAGGCTGCAACCGGAGTGTTTGCCACAGCCTTGAAGTTGAACTCCACCGGAGCCGAGAGGCTGTCGCCATTGACCTTCATATTTAGAGATTCGGTATATAATAAGGTATCCACCTTTATTGCCGCCTCCACTGCCACAGCCTGATATTCATCCGTAGTCATTGTCTTCTCCACGCCGAAATGCCGGGCAAACAAATCACCCTTGAGGGTCACTTCCGTATCACACAAAGGAGCAGGCAGGGGGTCTTTGAAAGGGTTGTTGACGGTCTCCGTCACCGTCTCTTCAACATACGACGACTCGTCGGAGTTCTTCTTCATTGTCTCGTAGGTTACCTCAAACTCACGTTTAAGGGTTACGGAATACCCGGTGGAAGGGTTACAGTATTTCATATCCTCCATCTCAGCCTCGCCGCCGAGATACATATTGCCGCAACCGCTGCGCCCGGCATCCACATAAAGGCTTGTGATATCGAAGGCATACTTGCTATAGTCTATTATCCATACATAACCCGTCACATTACCTACGGCATCCCCTTCCTGAACGTAGTAGCCATAACCCTCTTCCAAGCCGCTGACAACCGTAACGCCGCCCTCCTCCTTTGAAGGAATCTCTTCGCGGTTCAGAGCCTTGTCCTTAAAACGATACCACTTGTATGAGCCGGAGACCGGTGTATAACGGATTTCCACATTATCCATTCCATAAACGAGATAGACCTGAAGCTTGCTGCTTGCCATCCCCGTATTGTTGTCAACAGCCAACAGAGGGGTACCCTTGCCTCCCGTCACCGTATATTTTTGGGCGTATGCCGCAAATACACACAATAAAAAACAGAGCGCAACAACCGCTCTTTTCAAACAAATCTTATGCATACCCTTTTCCCAATTGGCTTTCAAAATTAGTATATTATACCGACATACGCTATCTTTGCCCTGAATTATTCAAACCATCAGATGACCAAGATTAGTATATACGCATTGACGTTGTGCCTGAGTTTCTGCAGCGTAACACTCTTCTCGCAGAACGACAAGACACGTATTAGCAATAACGCATCAAGCAGCAATATATTTTATCACACCATTGAACGCGGGCAGACGGTGTATTCCATCGCCACCATGTATGGAGTGACCACCGACGACATCTACCGCCTCAACCCCGAGAGCCGGGAGTCAATCAAGGCAGGTGCAACGCTGAAGATTCCACAGCGCAGTGCCACGGCTACGTCTAAAAGCAATGCCGGCGACAATGACAACAACTACATGTATCACACCATACAACCCAAGGAGACGCTCTACTCTCTTTCGGTGAGATACTCCGTGCCGGGGCCGGACATCATTGCTGCCAACCCGGGGCTATCCACCTCCACCTTCACCATAGGCAAAACAATACGTATCCCCATGGCATCGTCCGAGAGTAAGACCGCCGAGGAAGAGATAGTGGAAGAGGTGAAGACCGTCACCAAGGAAACAGAATACACCGTAGCCAAGAAGGAGACGATGTATAGCATCTGCCGCAAGTTCAACGTAACAAGCACCGAGCTCATCAAGCGGAACCCCGCACTGAAGAACGGTGTGAAGGCAGGTATGGTGCTCAAGATTCCGGTGGAGACAAAGGAGACCACCACGAAGACAGTCACTACCGCTACTATGGGAGAGAGAGATGTGAATGCCTTGCTCTCGGCACCCAAGAAGAGCGAACGCATCAATACGATAAAGGTAGCACTCTTGTTGCCGTTCATGACCGGCGAAGCCAAACCGTCGGCAAACACACAACGCTTCATTGAATACTACGAAGGTATGCTGTTGGCAATCGACAGCCTGCGCAACAGTGGATGCTCGATAGAACTGTCGGTGTTCGACACGGGTGAGGGCACCAAGAAGATAAAGGAGATACTCAAGGACGATGCCTTGAAGAAGGCCAACCTCATCATTGGGGCAGTGCAAAACGAACAGATAGCCCCCATTGCCAAGTTTGCCGAGAAGAACAAGATAAAGTATGTGATACCATTCACGTCGAAGAACGACGACGTGCTTTCCAACGCTTACGTATTCCAGGTGAACACCCCCCACTCCCACCTCTATGCCAAAGCATCGCAGGCGGGTTGCGATTTGTTTGCCGCCGACAATATCATACTCCTAAAGGTGCCCGGCACGGAAGAGAAGACCGACTTCATGAAGGCCTTCAAGGCAGAGATGAAACAGAGAGGTATCACCTTCCACGAGTTGAGCTTTTCGGCAGAGACATTCCCCACCGATATGGAAGCCCTGCTAAGCAAGGAGAAGCGCAACGTTGTTGTGCCCACCTCCGGAAGCTTGGATGCCCTCAGCAAGTTCAAGTCACCGCTAAGAATGCTGGCAGAGACTATGCCGGAGATGAACATAACGATGTTTGGCTACCCGGAATGGCAGACCTACACCAACGAGTGCCTCGATGACTTCTTTGCGCTCGGCACCTATATCTATAGCTTCTTCTATTCCGACAACCTCTCGCCGGAGGTTGCCCTCTTCTACTCAAAGTATAAGAAATGGTATAGCAAGACTCCTATCAACATATTCCCCAAATACGGAATACTGGGCTTCGACACGGGTATGTTCTTCTTCGATGCCATACGCAAATACGGCATCAACTTCGAGAACAACCTCAGCGATATCCACTACAAAGGGTTGCAGACCTGCTTCACCTTCGAGCGGGTGAACAACTGGGGCGGCTTTATCAACACCAATACCTTCATCGTTCACTACCAGAGCGACTATAACGTAACGCGCAGCGAAGTAAGATGACAAGAAAGGCAATCCTCATATCCGCCTTAAGCCTTGTGACGGCCGCCGCCGCAGTGGCGCAGAACAAATTTCAGCAGGAGTTGTCCATCGGGGCATCTTTCGGCACAACCTTCTCGTCGGTAAGCTTCAGCCCTAAGGTCTACACAAAGATGAAGCAAGGCTATAGCGGTGGCCTCGCCTTGCGGTGGAACACGGGGAAGAACCTCGGGCTTCAAACCGAGCTCAACTTCAGCCAACAGGGGTGGGCAGAGGAGTTTGAGGAACACCCCACGTATAAGTATACCCGTACCATCAACTACTTGGAAGTGCCCTTCCTCACCCACATATATTTCGGAAGCAAGAGGTTTAGGTTCTACGTCAACCTTGGACCAAAACTGGGATATGCTCTTGGCGAAAAGACCGGCCTCAGTGCCGGAGAAGAGCCTCTCAACGCGGGTGCCAACGAGCAGCATAATATGGATATAGAGAAGAAATTCGATTGGGGTCTATGTGGCGGACCGGGCCTCGAGCTACGTACCGGCATCGGATGCTTTATGATTGAGGGACGCTACTACTATGCCCTTGGCGATATCTTCGGCAGCCGCAAAAGCGACTACTTCAGCAAATCCTCCGCCCAAGTCCTCTCCGCACGCATCATCTATCTCCTGCCTATCATAAAGTAAAGTGCATAGAAAAAGCGTGAGACCAAGATGGAATCACGCTTTGAAAAGATTATCAATCGGGTTGGGTTGGTAATGCTATCAATTCACGTCCTATCGAACGTATTGTTTCTACTATTTCTTCAAAACGTTTCTTAGACGGTTTCTTTGTTCCGCTTACATATTGAGCAAACAAACTCTGAGAAATACCTAAACGTCGAGCTATGGCAGCAGCATTCAACTCCGGATGAGCCATAAATAAATCATACAGAGGATTAGATTTTCTTTCCCGAAAGAAGCCCTCAAAACTCAAATCTTCATCAAGCTCTCTCCAGTGTATTCCATCACGGCTCGTTGTGAAATTTGCACGTTGCGCAGG
>CAVGKO010000069.1:0-8307 GCA_963629885.1 Anaerobutyricum sp. | reverse complement strand
AACATGAATAGGCAAATGTTCTTCGGAATAAAAATAAAATCGAATACCAAAAAGTTCAAACAACGTTGGCATGATTACACTATGTTTTTAATTCACCGACACAAATTTTGGGACAAATATTTAGACCTGCAAATAAATGTCTAAAAAAAACAACGGCAACGTCTTTTATTAAGGAATAAGTAAGACATGAGACCAAGATGAAATGTAGTAACAAATTGAACGCTATCAAAAATTATTCTCGGACAGCAAAAAAGACGGGATTTGTAAAGAAGATACAGTATTTGTTATTTCAAAGCAAGTAAATAAAACATGTGGATGTTACACTATATTGAAACCTTTGCTATTTTTGTGCCATGAGAAGAAAAGTAATAGCATACGGTCGTTATTACAAAGAATTTCTTGCCACTTTGACAGAAAAAGAGATTCTGAAAATTAAATATGTGCTTTCATTACTTGAAACGGAAGACCGTGTACCTGTGAAATTCATAAAATTCATACGAGACGGTTTACATGAACTACGTGTGGAATATAACAGTAATATTTATCGTATCTTTTTCATTTTTGATGAAGGGACAATTGTGGTATTATTCAATGGTTTTCAAAAGAAGACGCAGAAGACGCCAAAGTCAGAAATAGAAAAAGCATTAAGACTAAAGGAGGAATATTATGAATACAAAAGAGAACATGATAACAGACATTAGTGCCGAGCTTGAAAATGAATTTGGAGCACCCGGGACTCCTGAACGTGCCAAATTTGATGAAGAAGCGTACGCTTTCTACACCGGGCAAATATTATTGGAGGCAAGACGGGAGGCAAAAGTAACCCAATCAGAACTCGCCAAGAGAATAAACACCACTAAATCGTATATTTCCCGTATTGAAAATGGTTCAATCAATCCGAGTGTAGGTACTTTCTACCGAATAATGAATGCCCTTGGAATGAGGGTTGAGATAGTGAAAACTATTGCGGGAATGTAAGGAGGAAAGTTAGAGCACGCTAAAGCGTAAATAAAAAGGGAGGACCAAAAATGCTTGGTTCTCCCTTTTTCATCAAGTCGGGATGAGAAGACTCGAACTTCCGACCTCCACGTCCCGAACGTGGCGCGCTAGCCAACTGTGCTACATCCCGTTTGATTACGGCGGCGAAGGTACTACTAATTTTGGTCTCCGCAAGCACTTCCTTTCTTTTTTTTCAAGAAAATGGGGTGACCATCCTTCGCCGCTGTATTGGGAGGCAGCAGTCAGAGAGGCTTACTTGCTACCGCCACCTGTGTGCTGACGATTCCATGTGTTGGTATAAACCGACACACCACCATATTGCTTACCTGAAGCGCTGTAGCCTGAGGCAGAAGCAGTGATGGTAGTCACAGCCTGCTGTCCGCTGATACTCATGGCCGTGCCGACGGGCAGGGTCACGTTGAGAGGATATGAGCCAGTGACAGTAGCCGTACCGGCGCCGGCCGTACGGGCAATGATTTCCACGAGATAGGCAGAGAACTTATCCTTAGCCGGACTGATTTCCGTACCCAGCTTGTAGGAATAAGTAGCCGATGTTACAGATACGCTGTTTGAACCATAGAGGTTGTCCCAAGTATCGGTGGTGAAGCTTATTGCCTCCGACGAAGCGGAAGAACTGAGGTTGGCATCAAACACAAGTGCATAAGATGCAAACTCGTCGGCAGTGACAGCCACCTTACCGTTGTTTACTTTGTACTCAGCAACTTCCACCCACTTATTGTCTACATACTTCTTGGCAGTAACGATTTTTGCCATCTCAGGGTCGACGTCATACTCCAAGGTGATAGGTTTCTGAAGCTTAACAGAAGCATCCGAGCATCTCACGCTTGTACCGATAAGGAAGAGACTTGCTCCGGCTTTTGTAGCAGCAGCCTCATCGGCAGTGTAGGTAGGAGTAGCAATGATTTGCGTACCTGTAGGCACAGCTTCTGCCGGTGCCGTAAGTGTCATGTCAATCTCAGCTTCCTCGTTACCCTGCATAGTCTCTGAAGCAGCCTCACCTGTGGCCGAACCATCCTCTTTAACTGTGATGGTAACACCCTCGTTGCTAAGAGATACGTTCCATACCGGGTTCATGTTGTCTGCCTCGTCTACCGAGAGGGTAGCTTCTTTGGCAACCTTGCCACTTGCCTCAGCCTTGATGGCATGAGAGCCTGTTGTCACCCCTTCGAACACAAATGTGCCGTCGGCAGCAGTAGACTGGGAGGTTCCGTCGAGAGAAACCGTTGCCGTGATACCCTCACCGCTGATTGCCGTGATACGACCACTGATGTTGTGAGTTACTACCACCGTCGGAGGAACAACGTTCTCGTTCGGGTCGTCGTCACTACAACTTGCCGCACCCATCATAAGGCCGGCAAGAAGGAACAGCATTGTTCCTTTTTTTACCATTCTGACCATAATAAATAAATTGAATTGTTACTTCAAACCCCGTCTTCCCTCATTATCGGAGGGTAAAAGCGTGACTTGAAAAAGTTAAACATAAAAAATTAAATCACTCTTCTTATTATAATATATAATCTCGAAACAAATTCACACAGAGGCAAAAACCTCCCGAGAAACGCATCCCGTCTTAAAGCGATGCCTGCCATGTAAACGTCCGTTGTTTCCTTCGGATTCAAAATTAGCACCATCGTCCATATTTTTTGCAACGAAACGGAGACTTTTTAAGAAAACGAGGGTAAAATAAATTATCCCCCCGCCTTTTTTGTTCCATTAATTCCCCATCCGGCGGCGAAGGCCATGACCATGATACATCATTTATCCACGAAGTCCGGAGCCATGAGGTTTGCGCCCCACCGCAACGTACTGCGGCTGAAGTCACCCTCGCGTTCGTTCTCTTCGGGGTCGGTGACATACTCAGCCATGGAGTATGCCTGGCATTGCCCGTCGTAGGTAAGGCGGAAGTTGGAGGCAGGTCTCACCCTCACCTTTCCTCCCCGGCGTTTGTAGGGTGGCAGCATCACGATGACCTTGAAGCCTCCGCTCTTTTTCCACGTGTCGCTATACTGTGCATAGAGACTCACCGTGCAGTGCTTGAAGTGTCGCATCGCCTCCACTATTCCTCCATTGTCGCCGTAGAGGTATCTTCCCCCTTGCAGACGAAACTCGGTGTTCACCTTCTCGAGGTAGAAGCGTGCCCCACCCTGTGCCGTGATGCGTTTCATCTTGCTGCACTCCCAGTCCACCGCCATGGAGCAGAAGCCGGTGACCCCCACCTCGGCATCCAGTGCCAGCCAATGGTTCACGGGGTACATCCACTTAAGGTCCACGCCATAGCGTTCGTTGGAAAACAGTCCCGCGCTTGCCTTGAGAAACTGCTTCTCGTTCCAGGTCCATTCCTTGGAGAGCACCGCCATGTTGAGGCGCACCTTCTTGTAGCGCTCGCCGTAGTCGTTGTAGACGGGCACAATGGCCTGTCCCGCCAGTTGCCATCCTCCCGGGATGCGCCACTTCACTCCGGGGGTGAGGTTCACCAACACTTCATACAACTTATCGTAGAAGATATCGCGATAGTGGAGCTCTGCCCCCATGAAGATATCCACCCTCGCCTTCTCCTGCGCCGCAAGTGGCAAGAGCGACAGAAAGAGGGCTACCATCGTTAAAAGTCTCTTCATATTTCTTTCTTGTTTTTTCGGTTCTTATTCCTGTCCGGTGGCGAGGTTGTAGCGGAGGATGATGTTGGAGGAGGTCTGCGCCAGCTTCAGCATATCAGTAAAATCCACACTCAAGGAGTCGCCCGCGATAACGCCTTCGGAGGTGATAGCCCCGCGTAGTTCGTTGTTGAACAGCGAGAGCCCCAAGCATCCTTCGGTATCTTTCCCCATGAGCGCAAGGATGGTGGGCATCACATCCACCTGCCCTATGGGATGCTCCACGTGCATGGTATACGGTGTGTTGAGTATCAACAGCGGTATCCTATAGTCATTGAAGTCCATGGGCGCCGCCTCCACCCTCGCCTTGTGGTCGGAGGCTATGACAATCAGCGGCGGGTTGAGAGGAAACATCTCATCAATCTTTTTCAGGAACCACCCAAGCGAGGCATCAAAATAGTGTGTCACGTTGTAGTAGTCGCGCACCACCGGAGGCAAACCCGCGTCTTCGAGCCATGGCTGCATACCTACGTTTGCGTCTTTGTATGGCGCATGCATCGAGAGGGTTGTGACGAAGGCAAAGAAGGGCTTCTTCACTGTGTCGATTACGTTTATTGCCTCTTGGAATATCACCTCATCCTTTCCCCGACATTCAGTCTTTGCCCTGCGCTCGATGTTGGAAAAGAGGTGGTCGAAATGATAGTCCTTGGTTGTTTGTCGGTGGTTCCACATCGACGGGGGCTCGACAATCACCTCAAACGAATAGTATCCAAGCCGTTTGGCCAAGGAGTTGTATGCATTGCCGGCATAGTTGACCACGGTGGTCACATCCGACGAAGGATAGAGACCGGTGTTGTAGATAAGCTGTCCGTCGCTCGACACGCCGCTATGTATCTGCGACACCATGTTGGGAGCGTAGATTACACCTTCCCGGCGGCACAGACTGTCAATCACAGGCGTCAGCTTATGGCCGTTGACCTCCTGACCAATAGCCCAACTGTTGAGGCTCTCCACCACGACGAATATCAGATTTACCCCCCCCACTTGGCATATTGAATCAGGGACTTGGTGCATTGCCAACCTACGATGGATATCTTCGCAGCGGCGGACCACAGCCATGTCGTCTTCAGAGGCTTCACGTCTCTGAAGACTGAGAACATAAGGGAGATAAGCCTTCTTTACCACGTAGCCCACAAGCCCATGGTGGTTATACTCCTCGAGGGGAGTGTTATAAGCGAAGGTGAACCCACCGCCGGTGATTTCCCCGGCATAGAGCACCCCAAACGCCATGACACCTGCCACCAACGAGGGCAATCTCCACACCCTCGGCGTATCATAGTCCCTTAAGGGCTTCCTCAGAACGAAGAGATAGATAAGGGTGGTGGCAATCGATGGCGCCACAAGGGCAGCATCCTTGGCTTTCATCAGCATCAGGGTTGAGCCTATCACCTCATCGCCAAGATTACTCCAAAGGAAATAGTCGGCTAGCGGGATGAAGTCGCCAAAGAACCTGCAATACCACGCGTTGGTGAGGACAAAGAATAGCACCGCCCACATGGGCAGAAGGGTGGTCCAGCGCCATCTCTTCCCAACGAAGAAGTAGGGCAGCATCACCAAGAAGGCATTCACCATGGTTTCCACCACGCTCAGATTGCTACGCGCAATGAGATACGTAAACATAATGGGCATCGCCACCGAAGCCAATGCCATGAGGTAGAATATCCAGTAAGCTTTCACTCCTGATATTTTCATTTCTTTTTTCGTTAGAATTTTAGCCAAAATCGGTTATTGGAGTAAACGATTTTTGTTATTCCGTAGAATTTAATCCGCGGATTTTAGACGGATTACAGTTTCTCTATTGCGTCGTAGAGGCTGCGGATAAGGGGGGCTTGGCGGGCGGGGGTAAACTCTTCGGCGCGTCGCACGGCAGCTTGCGAGAGACGCTCCATCGCTGCCGGGTCGTGGATGAGAGAGAGCACCTTGCGGGCTATATCGTCGCCGTCGCCGGGCTTATGCAGCACACCCGTCTCGCCATCTTTCACCACCTCGGGCAGTCCGCCTGAGGAGGACGCCACCACCACGCAGCCTCTTGCCATGCCCTCTATCGCCGTCAGCCCGAAGCCCTCCGAGCGCGAAGGCATGAGGAGGATATCGATGCTGTCGTAGTAAGCCCGCAGCCGGTCCTGAGGCTGACGCCCAAGAAACCTCACGCAGTCCATGACGCCCAGCTCCCTCACCTGACGCTCCATGAGAGGTCGCAAGGAGCCTTCGCCCACAACGAGGAGCTGCACCTCGGGCTCCATACGGTGCACCAAGGCAAAGGCGGGCACCAAGAGGTCCATGCCCTTCACCTCTTCCAACCTGCTCACCACACCCACCATGGGAGGCCAGAAGAACTGGCGCTTGCTGCGCGTCACCTCGATGTAGGAGGGCAGAGAGTTGTATATGGTGAAATGGTTGCCATGCTTAGAAAGAGGGGTATCGGGACTGTAGAGCGATGAACTGCCAAAGAACGAGCACTCTGCCCTACGGGTCATACACGTAAAGGCAGTAAGCAGACGACGCGCCACAAATCCCAAAACCCCGGTAGAAGGATGGATGTCAGCGGAGGTATGAGCCGTGGCAACCACCTTCTTTATGCCAAGCAATCTCAGCAAGATAACGGGGATGGCACCTTGGGCTGTGTATTGCACATGCGCCACGTCGGGATGCCATCCACGTATCACCTCGCGGAGACCAACAAACAAATTTCTCACCAAGGAGAGCCTTCCCGTGGGGCTGCCGCCTTCGGGGCTCATCAGCACAACCCTTGCGCCAGCCCTCATGTATTCATCCTTCATACTCTCGGTATGTTCGAAGCAGCAGAAGGTCACCACCTCGTGACCGCCCGCCACCAAAGCCTGCACCAGACTCAAGGTCTGTACCTCCATCCCGCCCTGCAGCAGACGAGGTATACATACAAGTACTTTCATTGTGTTTTAGCTTAGTTTATTCCGGTGGCAAGCCCCCACCGTTTATTCATAGTCAATAAATGCGTTAAGCGTGTTACGTGGGTTCCGTTTGAATCTGTTTAAAATCCGCGGAAATCAGACGGATTCAGACGGAGGATATTGTTTCGCTGTCGTGTTAACGATTCGGGCATTTGCTTAACACGTCAAGTTATGTGTTACGTTATGGCTTCGCAGGTGTTGGGTGTTGGGTTATGGGTGTTGGGTTGTTTCACGTTCCAATGGCGCCGTGGGCGCCAGCACGTAACACGTAACACATAACACGTAACACGTTTCACCCAACACCCAACACCCAACACCCATCATCCAACACCCAACATCCTGGCACCTTCTATGTTCCGCGGAAATTAGACGGATTCAGACGGAGGATTAGTGTGAACAGTATTGCTCTCAGTTTGTCTACCATTACGCAAGCAAGGAGGAGAGCGATGGCGTAGATGTAGCCCATCCAGCTTTGCAGCATTTGTTCCTCCAGCCAGGGGTCTATCACTTCCCTCAGCGAGCCGTCGGTAATGAGGTAGACAGCCAGCATTGAGGATGAGAGGTAGTTGATAATGCGGCTATGAAACACCACACCGGTCATCAGTATCACAAGGGATGCCGAGAGGGTGAGGATAAGTATATTGTTGTTGGACATAAACACGGAGCAACAGCGCTCGAGGCCCACAAGGGACAGCGCCATTGGCGTAACCACCATTGCCAATAACGAGAGCAGGGCTATGGCGCAGAGATACGGACGCCGGTACCAGGTGTTGGGTGATGGGTGTTGGGTGTTGACATGCAGCCTCAGGTATCTTGCTACTATGTATACTGTCAGGAGGAGGGGGAAGTCGTGGTCGTTGTTGCAACCGAAGAAATGTCCCCAATACTCGTATACCACCATCATGAGCACAATGAAGAGGAATGTTTTCTTCTCCACCGCCTTTATCCCCGCCTCAATCACGGGCGAGAGGATATAGAGAAGCATATAGCAGCTCATGAACCACCACATATCCCAGGGATGGAGCATCATCTTCAGTGAGCAGGCGCCAGGGTTCAGAAGGAGGGATACAAAATAGTAGAACACACACATAAAGAGCATGTCCCACAGCTTCTCTTTCCTGAACTTAAGGCCGTAGTAGCCACTGATGAAGATAAACCCCGTAACGCCGCATTTGCCTACCATCAGGAATACCCAATGGCGCAGGGAGTCGAGGCTTTGCCCCATGAGACAGATATCCTCCATAGCGACATCACCATGCATGTAGGCATGATATATCACTATCAGGAGCATGAAGACCATCCTCAGTAGCTCCACCGACGAATTACGTTTCTTTTCAACCACAAACATTAATGGTGCCAGGGTGTTGGGTGTTGGGTGTTGGCGTGGCCGGTCTCTATGTCGTCTTTCACGACGTAGGCATTGTCGACCCCCGTAATCTGCTTGTGTCCTTTCTTGCGTTCCCCGACTTCGAAGGTCATGCCCTGAACAACAGCCCTTGCATCTCGTATATCGGCACCCTGCGGCTGAGGTCAGCCATGCCCTTCGTGATGTCGAGAATGGACGAGCCGGAGATGATGAGCTGCATGTCGGGATAGCTGTCATAGATTTGCTTCACTTCCATAGACCATCCCTCGTATTTGTGTATCTCGTCGATGAAGAGATGCTTGCCTCCCATCTTATAGAACCTATCAGCCAGGTCCACCAA
>CAVGKO010000068.1:0-8361 GCA_963629885.1 Anaerobutyricum sp. | reverse complement strand
AACGGGTATCAATAGTTTTGCTCGAAGCTATTAATAGAATTGGGCAAAGCTATTAGTAGAAATTCTCACGAGGTACGAACCTTTCGGGCAAAACAGTCGATTGTCTTCGTTCCCTCGGTAAGACGGAATTTCCCAATGTGTCGACCCTTTTGATGAAAAGGGACGACACATTGGGGTAAAAGGGACGACCCTTTCGTTTTTCACCCCTCGTTTCATCGGCATTTCAATACCGTTTAAACGGCATTCAAACGACGTAAGAAAAAACGGGGGCTGCCCGTGGGGGATTGATACTCCCCGGGCAGCCCCTTCTATAAAAGACAAGAGGGTTTGTCTTACATTGCTACGTCAGTTTGGCCGTTAACCTTTATGGTCTTGACCTTGTCGCCATAGTGAACCTTCACCTTCTGCGGCTGGTCGGAATATATACGGGCTGATGTAAGCTTGCCGTCCTTCCATTTCATGTCGACAGTGAAGCCGCCACGAGCACGCAAGCCGCTTATCTCGCCATCCTTCCAAAAGTCAGGAAGAGCAGGCAAGAGATGGATTTCGCCATTATGGCTCTGCAGAAGCATCTCGGCAATACCCGACGTACCACCAAAGTTGCCATCAATCTGGAAAGGCGGGTGGGTATCAAACAAGTTCTCCTGAGTGTTCTTGGCAAGCAACAACTGAACATTGTTGCCGGCTTCGTTGCCATCCAACAGACGGGCGTAGAAGTTTATCATCCATGCACGGCTCCATCCCGTGTAAGAACCCTGGCGTTTTCCTTCGCTCTCGTTGAAGGAACGACGGCGCTCGATAGTCTTACGGGCGGCAGTGAACAGCTCTTTGTTGTTGGGATTAATCACAGAACCCGGATAGAGACCGAAGAGCTGAGACATGTGACGGTGACCCGGTTCAGTCTCCTCATAGTCCTCAATCCATTCCTGAATAATGTTGTAGCGCTTGCTCACCTGGATGGGCGGCAGTTTGCGCAAGGTAGTAGTGAGTTGCTTGTTCTTGGCAGGGTCGGAGCCCACAATCTTGCCGGCCTTAAGGCATGCATTGAGAAGCTCGGTGATAATCTCGGTATCCATCGTTGCGCCGTAAGTCAACATATAGGCCTTGCCGTTAGACATGCGGTAGCTGTTCTCCGGAGAGGTGGAAGGAGCAGTTACAAGGTGACCGTTCTTGTCTTCCACCAAGTAGCTCATGATAAACTCGGCAGCCTCCATCATCGAAGGATAAGCTTCGTTCTTTAGGTATTCCTTGTCACCGGTGAAGAGATAGTGTTCCCACTGATGCAATACCAGCCATGCGCTGGCAATGGGGAACGTACCCCAACCCACACCATCGGCAATAGCCGTACGGCCAAACGGGTCGGTAAGGTGGTTCATTGTCCATCCCTTGGCGTTGAAAGTCTTGCTTGCCGTCACACGTCCCGGTTCGCGGAGCGCATTGATGAAGTTGGAGAACGGTATAACAGTCTCCGAAAGGTTGCAGACCTCAGCAGGCCAATAGTTCATCTGTATGTTGATGTTGGTATGGAAGTCTGAGCTCCATGCAGCAGCCATATCCTTGTTCCATACACCCTGCAAGTTGGCCGGGAGCACACCGGGAGCACGCGAGCTGTTCATCAGCATATAACGTCCGTACTGGAAGTAGAGCGTAATCAAGGCAAGGTCCACCTTTCCGTTTCTCACGTTGTTGAGACGCTGGTCGGTTGGCAGGTTGGGCACCTCACCCATATTGAAAGCAACACGGTTGAATATGCTGCTGTGTTCTTTCACGTGTGCCTGTTTGATGCTATCAAACGAGTTCTTGTCCACCGAGGCAAGGAGGCGTTTGCAGGTTGCCAAGGGGTCGATGCTCTTGTCAAGGTCCATCTTCGAGAAGTTGTAGTCCGTGGCTGCTGTGATATAGAACACAACCTCGTCGGCCTTCTCTACGTAGAAGCCGTTGTTGATTGCCATGAGTTTTCCGCCCTTATTGAAACCAACAATCTTGCCGGCAAAGCGCATGTGGGGACCAATCTCACCCATATCCGATTCGGGCAGGTCGATGATTTGTCCTTTTATCTCCAATTCGTTGTCAGAAGCCGGATAGGCAATGGCATCCTGACCTCTGTCGTATTGCATGCGGAATGTCAAGGCTCCGGGAGTGTTTGTGGTGAGGCGGACAACAAACATATCTTTCTCTGCCGAAACAAACACCTCGCGCTTGAAGTTCACGCCACCCTGATTATAGTCAACGGAAGCTATACCTGTCTCCAGGTTCAGTTCCCTGCGGTAGTCGGATACTTTTCCACCATTGCCCTTGCTTGGGGCCAAGTCGATATAGATGTTTCCAAACGGCTGATAGGAACGGATACGCATAGGGTCGCTCCTCAGGCATTTCTCCGAGAGAGCTATCGCTTTCCCAATTTCGCCGTTCAACAACAGCTTCTGCATCTCGGGAATTTGGCTTGCCGACGATGCGTTGGCATCGCATTTTGTGCCGCCCCAGATACTTTCTTCATTCAACTGGATTGTCTCGCGCCGACAGTCACCAAACACCATGGCTCCCAAACGGCCGTTTCCCACCGGAAGTGCCTCGTTCCAGTCCTTTGCCGGCTGAGCGTACCACAACCGACAGTCCGACTGTTGCGCCGACAACACGGAAGAAACCACGCAACAAAGCATGATTAACAGATTTCGTTTCATAAGTACTTCTTTTTAGATTAGATAGGGTTCTGCATTCGTATTATCATGCCAAAGGGGCGAACCCATTCCTCCCTTCGGCATGTCTTCTTTCTCTATTTCTTTTGGATAACAACACGCTCGGAGGGAGCGATGTTGGCATTGCGATAGTCCACCTGGGCCACCACGTTCTCTGCCAAGCGGCGGAAAGCGGCACCGGTGATTGTGTCGGGATTGAGCGCAACGGGCGTACCATTGTCGCCACCTTCGCATATGCTCTGCACGATGGGTATCTGCCCAAGCAAAGGAATGCCCAACTCTTCAGCCAACCGCTTTGCCCCTTCTTTGCCAAAGAGGTAGTATTTGTTTTCCGGCAATTCGGCGGGCGTAAACCATGCCATGTTCTCCACCAAGCCCAGCACCGGCACGTTTATCTTCTCGCCGGTAAACATGCTTATGCCTTTGCGGGCATCGGCAAGGGCAACCTCCTGAGGCGTGCTCACAACAATTGCGCCGGTAACAGCCAAGGTCTGCACCATAGTGAGGTGTATGTCGCTTGTGCCCGGAGGAAGGTCGATAAGAAAATAGTCGAGGTCTCCCCAGTTGGCATCGCCAATAAGTTGCTTCAAGGCATTGCTCGCCATGGCACCACGCCACAGAACAGCATCGTCCTTATTAACAAAGAAACCTATCGAGAGCAACTTGACGCCATAGTTCTCTGCCGGCTGTATCAACTCGCGCCCGTCAATCTCCTCCATATAAGGGCGGGCATCTTCCACGTTAAACATCTTGGGCTGCGAGGGACCGAAGATATCAGCATCCAACAGACCCACCTTATAGCCAAGGCCTGCCAGTGCCACAGCAAGATTGGCAGCCACAGTGCTCTTGCCCACTCCGCCTTTGCCCGAAGATACGGCAATGATGTTCTTCACCTCGGGCAACAGCTTGTCGGGCTCGGGGCGCGCGGCCTTAAGGGTATGCACCGTAATATTCCCCTTGATATCGATGTCACCACTAACGTAGGTAAGGATAGCCGTTTCGGCTGCCTTCACAACAGACTTGATGAAGGGGTCGTTGGGTTTCTCGAAAAGAAGCGAGAAGCTCACCTTGTTACCCTCGATGCGTATGTTGTCTTCCACCATTCCCATCTCAACAAGGCTTTTGCCTGTCCCCGGGTAACGCACCTTCGATAGTGCGTCGATGATTAGTTTAGGATAGATTGTCATGGTATTTTATGATGTATATAAATGTATAGGTTCTATTTGCCTGAAGAGAGTGCGCTGCGCTTACTTCGGTTGAAACTTCGGTATGGGTCGTATTCTATCTCCACATCCGGCTCCACCAGCGTATTCCTCCCCTCGTCTACGAACTTGATGTATTTGATGTTCAATCCACGCTCTATCCACTGCTGTTCGTAGTAGGTCTTGATGGAGAGGATATCGTCCACAAGGCCGGAGTGATAGAGGTCGTTGTTGTTGAAGAGTATTGGGAAGTTGTTGGCCTTCGCCATCTCAAGGGTGTAGGTATACATGAAGTTGCTGTCGGTCTTGAGATGGATGATACCTTCCTCGGAGAGTATCTCGCGATAGAGCTTCATGAAACGGGTGGAGGTAAGTCGCTTGTTTACCTTCTTCATCTGTGGGTCGGGGAAGGTGAGCCATATCTCTGCCACCTCGCCCGGAGCAAAGAAGTGGGCAATAAGCTCAATGCTTGTTCTAAGGAAAGCCACGTTCTTCATCCCTGCCTCTAAGGAAGCCTTGGCGCCGGTCCACATCCTTGCGCCCTTGATGTCCACACCTATGAAATTCTTCTCGGGGAAGAGTTCGGCCAGCCCCACGGTATATTCGCCCTTGCCGCAACCAAGCTCCAGCACTATCGGATTCCCGTTCTCAAAAAACCCCTCGTGCCAATGCCCTTTCAGCTCAAATCCTTTCTCCTTTAATACAGCGAAGGGATACTGAAACACGTGCGGATAGCCCGCCATATCGTCAAACTTTGCCAACTTGTTTTTCCCCATGACCGCAAATGTAATACAATTTCACGAAAGAAGGAGGTAAGGGAACCATCGCCGGCATCTTGGGAAGGGGCTCTTTTTCCATCATTCGTTGCGACGAGTGTTACGATTTTCCTCTAATTTTGCGAGGTACACAATAAACATACATTTGCTATGAAAAAGATTCTATCTCTTTTAATCGTTTTATCAGTCAGTTTAGCTATGAACGCACAAGATTTGAAAGTCATCAAGTTGAACGCTCCGGACAAAACTCGCGGAGCAGCTGTCATGACGGCGTTTGCAAACCGTCATTCCGACCGTGAATTTGCAACCAAGGCCCTCAGTGCCCAAGACCTTTCCGACCTTCTCTGGGCTGCCAACGGCATCAACCGTGCAGACGGGAAACGCACTGCGCCGTCAGCATTGAACAAACAAGACATCGACATCTATGTTGTTATGAAGGAAGGCGCATATCTCTACGACGCAAAAGCTCATGCCTTGAACCCCGTGGCTAAGGGTGACTATCGCGCATCCGTTGGTGGCGGACAGGACTTCGTGAAGAATGCCCCCGTGGCACTCGTATTGGTATCCGACCTCTCACGCTTCGGCAATCTTGGCGACCACGTGAAGACGATGGCAGCCTTGGATGCCGGCATAGTAGCCCAAAATATCTGCGTATGCTGCGCCGGCCTCGGCTTGTCTACCGTGCCCCGTGCCTCGATGGACAAAGACGCGCTGAAGAAAGCCCTCAAGCTTTCCGACAGCCAAGAGCTGATGATGAACACCCCGGTGGGATACCCCAAATAAGCATCCAAGGTGAAGGTTTTCATCCAATCGATAGTAGCACAGCTGCTACTCAATCCCTATATCTTCTGGCGGGGGCGCGCGGCGTTACCTGCCAAGAAGTGTTGGAGGGTGCCATTTGCGCTCCTCTTCATTGCCGAACTCATGGTCTATTTCTTCGGCTTCATCTTCCGCAATGAGCTGCCGGACGAGGTCATGATTCCCATCCAGCTCATCTGCAACACCTGGTATATCGCCTCCATCTATATCACCATCTGTCTCCTTGCCCTGGAAGCCGTCCGCATCTCGGAAAAGTTCTTCCATTGGCTCCCCAAAGCTATCACCGGCCATTGGGCAAAAGCTAAGCTGACGATGTTTTTCGCCATCACCATCGGCGTGTCGTGTCTTATGGTGAAGGCTTACCTCACTGTTGCCCACCCCATAGTGAAAGACGTATACATCACCCTCCCCAAGGGTAGTAGCCAACGCGACAGCATGAAGGTGGTGATGATGAGTGACCTTCACATCGGAGAAGTGATTGGGAAGAAGATGGTGAAAAGATACGTAGCCCTCAGCAATGCGCAACATCCCGATATGGTAGTGGTGGTAGGTGATATAATGGACTACGAATCGCGCTTGGCAGAGAAAGCACACATCGAGGATGACCTCAAGAAACTGGAAGCCCCCTTGGGCGTCTATGCAGTGAACGGCAATCACGAATACCGCGCAAATAGATTCGCCAAATACCGTTGGATTGCCAAGACAGGGATGACACACCTTATCGACTCTGTGGTGCAGCCCGACAGCACCTTTCTGCTTGTTGGCAGAGACGACCGCGTTAACCGTGGGCGCAAAAGCCTGCACACCCTCCTGAAAGGTCAAGACACCTCCAAGCCCGTCATAGTGCTCGACCACCAACCCTTCATCTCGTTCGACGAGTTGGTGATGAATGGTGTGGACCTCGGCCTCCATGGCCATACCCACAACGGCCAGCTTTGGCCCTACCCTTTACTGATGAAACTAATCTATGAATGCCCCTACGGATACCACAAGAGAGGTCCGACGCAGTTCTACGTCTCTTCCGGCATCGGGGTAGCCGGTCCGCCCTATCGGGTGGGGACCGTGTCGGAGTTGGTTGTGCTCCACATACGGTTCAAGTAACCTTATAGCTCTTATTTGTTTTGTGATTCGGAGTCTTTCTTCTCCGGTGCGCTCAATGCCTTATTGTAAAGTTCCTCGTTGCTCAATACCTCGAGGGCCTTCTCAAGCACCTTGTCGTCCTTCAAGCTTTCAATCAGCTCGCCCTTCTGATAATAGTAGCGCTTAACAATCTCCGAGGCCATGAGCTTCTTCACCTCCTCTTTGTAGAGGTCGAAGTCGCGCTCCAAATCCGGCGTGAGACGATTCTCCAGTTCGTTGAAGATGGTAGAGTCGCCCTCCATGAATCCCTCAAACTTGGCCACCTCCTTGAGGTTCTTCAGCAGCTTCTCGCTCTGACGGTCGTAGGTAAAATTCTTCTCCTTCGCATATTTCTTGAATGCCTCGAAGTCCTCGTCCGAGACGGTGAACTCCTCTACAGCGGGAATAGTCTTGTGCTTCTGTGCCCAGTCGGTAACAAAATCCATCAACACAAAGTCGCTTGCCAAGTAATACATCATCGTGGGTATCTCCCTCTCCGCCACTTCAAACTCCGGACGCACACCGCCACCATCGCGCACGGGGCGACCCTTCAAAGTATAGAACACCGACGTCAAACTGTCGGGTATGGCATCCACACTGCCGTCTGCCTTCCTGTGAGAGTAGTCCAACTGCTGTATGCATCGTCCGCTGGGGATATAATACCTACTCATCGTCACCTTCAGCCGCCCCTCGTAAGGCAACTCACGCGTTGACTGCACCAGGCCCTTACCAAACGACCGGGCACCCACCAATACGGCGCGGTCCATGTCCTGCAGGGCTCCCGACACAATCTCTGCCGACGATGCCGTATTACCATTAATAAGAATGGCTATCGGCATAACAGTGTCGATAGGCTCAGATGAGGTACGATACGTGCGGTCCCACTGACTAACCTTGCTCTTGGTAGTCACCACCTGCGTTCCTTTCGGCACAAACATGCCGACTATCTGCGTGGCGCTCTCCAACAATCCGCCGCCATTGTCCCGTAAATCGAATATCAGAGATTTTATATTGTGATTCTGCTTCAAGTCCTCCAAGGCAGCCTTCACCTCCTGAGCACTCTTGTCAGTGAACCCTTTCAGATAGATATATCCGATGCCGCCATCCCTCACACCGTAGTATGTAACCTGGTCAACCAGAATCTGCTTACGCGTCAGCTCCACCTTACGTGGTTTCTTCTCGTTCGGACGCTGTATCTTGAGTACCATCTTGGTGTTGGGCACACCCTTCAACAGATTGCTCACCTCGCTTGAGGTCTTGTTGCTCGTATCCACCGTGTCGACAGCCAGTATATGGTCACCCGCCTTCAGTCCGGCAAGCGCGGCAGGCATCCCTTCAAAAGGCTCGGAGATATAAACGCCCCCTTCCTTTCTCTCGCGGATATAAGCACCCATGCCGCCATACTCTCCCGTTGTCATCATCTTCAGTTCATCCATATCCTGCTCCGGATAATATACTGTATAGGGGTCGAGACCTCCCAACATGGCGTTGATGCCCCTGCGAACCGTCTTCTCCACGTCCACAGTATCCACATAAAACATCTCAACCTCTTTCACCACGGCATTGAATATGTCCAGATTCTTGCTTATCTCAAATCTGTTATCCTTTTGGGCTTGCGCATGCATGCCGCCTCCCATGAGGAGAAGCAGGCTAAACAAGCCAATCATTCCTTCTCGTTGCATTTGTTTAAACATATCGTTGTATTGCGGTCGCAAAAGTAGCCATAATGCCTTATCCCATGCACTGTAG
>CAVGKO010000067.1:422-8501 GCA_963629885.1 Anaerobutyricum sp. | reverse complement strand
CTTATCCTTACTTTTGTGCTGAGAACGAATTACAAGCGCTATGAGAATAGGTAAGATACCCCATACATATACTATTATTTCGGTTGTCATATTGATATGTGCCGCCCTCTCGTGGGTCATCCCCTCGGGCGAATACTCGCGCGAGACACAGGTGGTGAACGGCACGGAGCGTACGGTGATTGTGGACGGCAGCTTCCATGCCGTGGAGCCCGCACCGCAGAGTTGGCAGGTGTTTGGCACCCTCATGGACGGCTTCACGCAGCAGGCAGGCATCGTGGCCTTCCTCCTTATCATTGGCGGCGCCTTCCAGGTGATGAACAGCAGTAGGGCCATTGATGCCGGCATACTGTCCTTCCTCAGTGCGGCAGAGAGGATGGAGCGCCACGGCTGGCTGCGCAGGATTGGGGTCAACAATATAGTGATAGCTTCCGTCATCACCCTCTTCAGTCTCTTTGGCTCGGTATTCGGGATGAGCGAGGAGACGCTGGCGTTTGTGGTTATCATCGTGCCCCTGGCGATACGCATGGGCTACGACTCCATCACGGGCCTCTGCATGGTGTACGTGGCTGCCCACGTGGGCTTCTCGGGGGCCGTGCTCAACCCCTTCACCATAGGTATAGCTCAAGGGCTGAGCGACCTCCCGCTGTTCTCGGGCTTTGGCTACAGGCTGGTGTGCTGGGTGGTGCTCACTGTGGTGCTTATCGTCATCGTCCTGCGCCATGCCGCAAGGGTGAAGGCCTCCCCACGGCTCTCGCCCATGTATGAGGCGGATGCCTACTGGAGGGAGAGAGACACCGAGGTGGCAGGGGAGATGACCCATGAGGGTACGTGCCGCGCCTCGTGGGTGGTATACTTCCTCGTGCTGCTCTCGCTAATAGCTTTCTCCATATATTATCCCATGACGATGTTCTCCGTAGGCTCCCGGTCTCTGAGCTTCCCGGCAGTGCCGCTCTTTACGGGGCTCTTTGCCCTCACGGGCTATATGGGCCTCCGCCGCTCGAGCCGTATGTTCATACTCAACCTGCTTGCCTACACCGTGGTGTTTCTCATCATCGGCGTGATGGGCTACGGGTGGTATCTCACGGAGATATCTGCCATATTCCTCGCCATGGGTATCCTCTCGGGCTTTGCCTACGGCGAAGATGCCGACGGGATTATCAGCGGCTTCCTCACCGGCGCCAAAGACATGCTCTCGGCTGCCTTGGTGGTGGCTCTTGCCGGTGGTATCATCCGCATACTTCAGGACGGGCGCATCATCGACCCTATCCTCCATTCCATGGCTTCCCTCATGGGCGAGGCGGGCAAGGTGGCTTCCATAGGGGTGATGTATATGATACAGACGGCAATCAACATTATTATCCCCTCCGGCTCGGCAAAGGCGGCTCTCACTATGCCCATCATGGCGCCCTTCTCGGATGTGATAGGCATCTCACGGCAAGCCACGGTGCTGGCGTTCCAGTTTGGTGACGGGTTCACCAACATGATTACCCCTACCTCGGGTGTCCTCATGGGGGCTCTCGGCTTGGCGCGCATCCCCTATGAGGTGTGGGTGAAGTGGTTCTTCCGCATCCTCATACTCTTCGTTGTTCTCGGGATGCTCTTACTCATCCCCACAGTATTGATGCCTCTGGACGGTTTTTGATTATACCATATATTATATAGTGCGATATGAAAAGAGATGTTTTCGGCTTGTTGGCCTCTATGGCGATGATGCTTGCTTTGACCTCTTGCAAGCCCTCGTCCACTGAATGGAAACTGGTTTGGGAAGACGACTTCTCCCAATCCGGTAGTTTCGACCCTGCCTCCTGGAGTAAGATTCCCCGGGGCACTTCCGACTGGAACAACTATATGTCGGACTTCGACTCCTGCTATGCCATGCGCGACGGTAAGCTGATACTGCGCGGGCTGATAAACCACAGCCTCCCGACAGATACCGCCCCCTACATCACCGGCGGGGTATATACCAAAGACAAGGTGGGCTTCAACAACGGTCGCCTTGAGATTCGTGCCAAGCTGAACGGGGCGAGAGGTGCTTGGCCTGCCTTCTGGATGCTCTCGCAAGGCGTCGAGTGGCCCAATGGGGGCGAGATAGATATAATGGAACGACTCAACAACGACAGCATTGCCTACCAGACAGTGCATTCCCACTACACCTACGACCTTGGTATCAAAGAGCCGAAGCAGGGGAGCACGGGCCTCATCAACCGGGATGACTTCAATACCTACACGGTGGAGATGTATCCCGACAGCTTGGTGTTCTTCATCAACGATACCCGCACCTTTGCCTACCCCCGAATCGAGACAGATAAGGAGGGGCAATTCCCGTTCAATGACACCCCCTTCTACCTGCTGATAGATATGCAGCTGGGTGGAGGCTGGGTTGGCGCCGTCGACCCCAAGGACCTGCCGGTGGAGATGGAGATAGACTGGGTTCGCTTCTATCAAAAGCAATAATCGTATATTAATCGTACCTTTGCCTCTGCTATACTACTAAAGAGATATGGATATACAATCTATTCGGAAAGACTTCCCCATACTGGAACACAAGATATACGACAAGCCGCTTGTCTACCTCGACAACAGTGCCACAACGCAGAAGCCCCGCAGGGTGGTGGAAAAGATAGAGAGCGGTTATTATAATGTAAACGCCAATGTGCATCGCGGCGTGCACTTCCTCAGCCAGGTGGCTACCGAGGCATACGAGGATGCTCGGGAGACGGTGAGGCGCTTCCTTAATGCCCGCTCCTCGTGCGAGATTGTGTTCACCCGCGGCACCACGGAAGCCATCAACCTTATAGCCTCCAGCTTCACCGACGCATGTATGTCGGAGGGCGACGAGGTGATTGTCTCCGTCATGGAGCACCATTCCAATATTGTCCCTTGGCAGATACAGGCAGCCCGCCACGGGATTGCCCTTAAGGTTATCCCGATGAACGAAAGGGGTGAGCTCGACATGGAGGCCTTCCGCAATCTATTCTCCGAGCACACCCGGCTGGTGTCGGTAACCCACGTCTCTAATGTGTTGGGAACAGTAAACCCGGTGAAGGAGATTGTAGACGAGGCACACAGCCATGATATACCCGTGCTGATAGACGGGGCACAGGCTGTTCCCCACTTGGCTGTCGACGTGCAAGACCTGGATGCCGAGTTCTATGTCTTCTCCGGCCATAAGGTCTACGGCCCCACGGGCATCGGTGTGCTCTATGGCAAGGAGGAGTGGCTCGACAGGTTGCCTCCCTACCAAGGTGGCGGCGAGATGATACAGTCGGTGTCGTTCAACAAGACTACATTCAACGAACTGCCGTTTAAGTTCGAGGCTGGTACCCCCGACTATATCGGCGCCACAGCATTGGCAGAAGCCCTTCGATATGTCAGCGAGTTGGGGATGGAAAAGATTGCTGCCACGGAAGACGAGCTGCTCCGCTATGCAACATCTCGGCTTGACGAGATAGAAGGCATGCGCATCTTCGGCAGGGCAGAGCATAAGAGCGCGGTGCTCTCCTTCCTTGTGGGGAATATCCACCACTACGACATGGGGATGCTACTCGACCACCTTGGCATTGCCGTGCGCACCGGTCACCATTGTGCTCAACCCCTTATGCAGGCCCTCGGCATCGAAGGTACCGTGCGTGCCTCCCTTTCATTCTATAATACAAAGGAAGAGATTGACACTCTTGCCGCCGGAATAGAACGCGTCCGCAAAATGTTTTAGGTATGTTGTTGCCCTATATGGAAGCGGGCCGGGTGGAAGCCGGATGTGATGAGGCGGGGCGGGGATGCCTTGCCGGGGCAGTGTTTGCTGCCGCTGTCATTCTCCCTCCGGACTTTACCAACGAAGACCTTAACGACAGCAAGCAGCTCAGCGAAAAGAAACGCTATGCTCTTCGCCCTATAATAGAGCGCGAAGCCGTTGCCTGGGCTGTCGGCATTGTTTCCCCCGAAGAAATAGACAAGATAAACATCCTCAGAGCTTCCCTCCTTGCCATGCACCGCGCTATCGAGCAGCTACGAGTCACACCCGACCATCTCTTGATAGACGGAAACCGTTTCACTCCCTATCCCGGCATCGGGCACACCACGGTGGTGAAAGGTGATGGTAAATATATGAGCATTGCCGCCGCATCCATCCTTGCCAAGACCTATCGCGATGATTATATGAACAATTTGGCGCAGGAATACCCCATGTATCATTGGAGGGAGAACAAGGGCTATCCCACCCCGGCACACCGCGAGGCTATCCGCCTGAATGGCATCACGCCTTACCACAGGAAGACCTTCACCCTGCTGCCACAACAACTGAAATTGGATTTTTAAATCCCCCTGCTTTTCTTGTGTCCTTACGCCAAAGACAACGAACTTTGGTTGCCTTTTTGCGTTGTGTGAGTTGTTCTTACTGATTTTGTTCCTTTGTGCGGAACGCCAAGGCGTAGAGACGCATCTGTTTTACCATGGCAACCAATCCATTCGAGCGGGTAGGAGAGAGGTGCTCTTTCAACCCTATTTTCTCAATGAAATAGAGGTCGGCATCAAGAATCTCCTGAGGAGTATGTTCGGAGATGACTCTTATCAGCAAAGAGACAATACCCTTGACAATAACGGCATCGCTTTCGCCTTTGAACGATATCTTGCCGTCCAGGTAGTCTGCCTGAAGCCATACGCGGCTTTGGCAACCCTCAATAAGGTTGCTTTCTGTCTTGTATTTCTCTTCCAGTGGAGGGAGCGAGTTGCCTAAATCAATTAGCAACGCATATTTGTCCATCCAGTCGTCGAAGGCTGAGAACTCTTCAATTACTTCGTCCTGAAGTTCGTTAATAGTCATCGTGCTTATTTCTTTTGTCCGTTATAGATTATTTCCAAAACCGTCTGCCCTACAGCCTTGAGGGTTTCGCGGTCGATATTCTCCATATTGTCTTTCTGCGTGTGCCAATATGCGCCGAAGCCGTGACCACTGTCCGGGTCGTAGTTGATAATGTCGATGCACGGGATACTGCGCCCCTCAATTACATACTGGTGGTCGTCGGTAATATAGCCTCCCGCTGCGTTGATGAAGAACTTACCGTAACCAAGGTCGCGTGCTGCCCGCCATACCATTTCCACGATGCCGGGAGCCTTCCGCATTGATGTGCCCTCCTTGAAGAACGTTGCCCCACGGGCTCCAACCATGTCGAGAAGGATACCAAACTCGGCGCGATAGTTTGCTACATGCGGTTTCTTTGCCCAAAACTGGCTGCCCAAGCACCAAGTGTCGGCCTTATAGTCGTTGACAAACTCGGGTGTCCCATAATCTTCAGCATCGAAGAATATAATGTCGACGCCCACATTCTCCGGACCTTTCTGCCCGATTTGGCGTGCCACTTCCAACAACACACCTACCCCGCTTGCCCCATCGTCGGCACCATCAATAGCCTTGTGGTGATTAGCGGCATCGTCTTGGTCGGAGTAAGGCCGCGAGTCCCAATGAGCAAACAGTAGGATACGCTTGCCACATTCCGGATTGTATGAACCGATGATATTCTTTCCCTCCAGTTGGGTGTTATCGTATGCGGTGAATGTGGCTTCTTGTTCGTATACTTTAGCCCCGAAGCGTCTTAGCTCCGACGCCAGATAGTTGCCGCAGTCTTTGTGGGCTTGGGTGTTAGGAACGCGCGGCCCGAACTTCACTTGATTGTCTGTAAAAATGTATGCGCTGTCGGCATCAAACGTCGGAGTGTTTACAGTCGCTGCGACCTGATTTGCCATCTTATCGTCTTTTGGCTGGTTTCTTGCCTCGCCGCATGCAGCCAACGAGCATGCCAACAAGGCAACATACAGAATGTGCGTCATATTTGTTTTCCCCTCTTTCTCGTTTTATCCCTTATAGGCAGACTGTATGCGCGACATGACACGCAGCAGATTACCGCCCCATATCTTTGCAATATCCTCTTCGCTGTATCCGTCTTTTATGAGGCGTACGGTGATGTTGATTAGTTCGTTGCTTGCCCGGCAGCCGATAAGCTCGCCATCGCCATCAAAGTCGGAACCTATGCCTACATGGTCGATTCCAATCAAATCAACAATATGGTTGATGTGGCGAATGGCATCGGTAAGTGATGCCTTTTTGCTGTCTTTGTTGATGAATCCTTTGTAGAGGCAAATCTGCGCAACGCCCCCTTTGGCTGCCAATGCTTTCAACTGCTCATCAGTCAGGTTGCGCGGATGATTGCATAAGGCTCGTGCCGAGGAATGTGAGGCAATTATCGGCTGAGTGCTGACCTCCAACGCATCGTAGAAAGTGCTCTCTGCCGTATGCGATATGTCCACCATTATTCCCAATCGGTTCATCTCGGCAACAACTTCTTTTCCAAAGGCGCTGAGACCACCCCATTCGGCTTCTCCCTTGGCAGAGTCGCATATATCGTTGCTCCCGTTATGGCATAGCGTGATATAGCTTACGCCCATGCCCTTGAACCGTGCGATGTTTCGTATGTCTTTACCGATGGCATAGCCGTTTTCCACTCCTATCAATATCGATTTCTTCCCGGCATCTTTTGCCACGCGTACCTCCTCCGGTGTGCGTGCAATGACCATTCGGTCTCCATTTATCTCTGCTTGACGATGAATCTCCTTCAAGCGGTTCATTGCATAATCCGTAGCCCGCTCCAACGATTCATCATCCCGTTTGCCTTGTGGAATATAGGCTACCATGATGGCTGCATCAACCATCCCCTCTTCCATGAACGGGAGGTTGACCTTACCGCCTTCCTTTTTCCCGAGGTCGAATTTGCCGGGGAAAATCATCGGGGTGTCGGTGTGGGAATCGAGTATGACATTACGGCTGTGGATGCGCTTGGCTTCCTTAAACAAACGTGCCGCTTCTATATGACATTTGAATAACGCCATCATCCGTTCATCGCCATCAGAAGCCATGGCTTCCGGATGCCATTGAACACTGAATATGGCTTTCTCGGGGTGTTCCATGGCCTCGTTTATACCATCCGAGGCAACGGCTGTCTCCCGAAATTCGGGTGCTACCGTCTTTACCGCTTGATGGTGCATGGAGTTGACTTGTATCTCGGATACCTTTCCCAATGCTTCGAAAAGACGGGATGAACTGTCGGTGATACGTACGGAATGCGAGGCTTGTTCGCGAGGCATCGCCTGGCTATGCTTGATTGCGTCACCCTCATGTCCGGAATAAATATCCTGATAGACGGAACCTCCGAAAGCTACATTGATAAGCTGATGCCCACGGCAGATACCCATAAGAGGTAATTGGCGATTGGCTGCCAATCGGAGTAGAATCAAGTCGAACCTATCGCGGAAAGTATCCACATCCTGCAGCTGTGGTACCGGCTCTTCTCCGACGCAAAGCGGGTTGAGGTCTCCACCTCCGCTCATAAGCAACCCGTCCAAACTGGAAACGATTGCTGTGAGGGCTTCCATATCGGTGATGACCGGAATCAGTACCGGGGCACCTCCTGCCATCAAGACAGACTTTACGTAAGCATCCGCTATACAAGAAAGCCCGTCTTTCCGGTTTGAAGATATTCCTATACGAGGAGGCTGAAGTCTTTCCTTCTTGGGAATGAAAGAGTCAACCTCCTTAAACAAGTCTTCCAAATTAGGACAAACCCGATTGTTCATAACAAAACCCTTTTAATGGTAGGTTGGCTAAGCGTCGATGTTTGCGTAGACTGCGTTCTCTTCGATAAACTCGCGACGCGGACCAACATCTTCACCCATTAACATCGAGAATATGCGGTCTGCTTCTGCCGCGTTGTCGATTGTTATCTGTTTCAATGTACGCTTCTCAGGATTCATGGTTGTATCCCACAACTGATGGTCGTTCATTTCACCCAAACCTTTGTATCGCTGTGTAGTGATTTGGTTCTCATTTCCACCACCATATTTGTTGATAAACATCTGGCGTTGCTGGTCTGTCCAACAATATTCTTCAACCTTACCCTTCTTACACAAGTAAAGTGGAGGTGTAGCCAAATAAACGTATCCGTTGTCAATCAAGGCTCGCATCCTACGGAAGAAGAATGTGAGAATAAGCGTGGCAATGTGACTTCCGTCGACATCGGCATCGGTCATTAT
>CAVGKO010000067.1:0-412 GCA_963629885.1 Anaerobutyricum sp. | reverse complement strand
ACCTTATGGTAACGGAGCTTGCTTAGGTTTAGTTCCTTAGGGTCCTCTTCGGTACCAATGGTGACACCCATGGCTCGGAAGATGTTTTGTATTTCCTCGCTTTCGAACACCTTGTGCTCCATTGCTTTTTCCACGTTAAGAATCTTACCGCGGAGTGGCAAGATGGCTTGAAACACACGGTTGCGGCCCTGTTTGGCTGTACCGCCTGCGGAGTCTCCCTCAACAAGGAACAACTCGCAGATAGAAGCGTCTTTCGAAGAACAGTCAGCAAGTTTGCCTGGAAGTCCACCGCCTGTCATGGGTGATTTGCGTTGAACCAATTCGCGGGCCTTACGAGCAGCTTGACGGGCCTGAGCAGCCAAAATAACCTTGTCGACGATGGTCTTTGCCTCCTTTGGATGCTCTTCCAAGT
>CAVGKO010000066.1:0-8522 GCA_963629885.1 Anaerobutyricum sp. | reverse complement strand
CCTTGATGGAACGGATGCCAAACGACGTCGTGTAAGTGTCTTTCAACTCCGAGCCGTTCTTATACAGACGGGTTTCGGCAACATACAAAGCCGGCATGTCGGGCGACCAAAGGGTGGGTGTTTGAACAAAGAACTCCTGGTCAACCGCACCACCGTTGTAGTTGATATCCTTGAGCGGTAGCGTTGACTCAACCAAGAGCTGTCCGTTGGGGTTGCGAAGGGCTGTCTTCACGGCATACTGCCCGGGGTCTGCCCCCTCAGGAAGCTCCACGCGGGTGTTGACGTTCACCTTCGCGTAGTCCTTCTCCACTATAGGCGTCGTAACGAATGTGCCCCACACAGGGATATGGGCATCTTCGGTAACTATTATGTGTACGTTGCGGTAGAGACCGGCACCGGGATACCAGCGCGACGACTCGGGCAGGTTCTCGAGCCGCACTGCCAGGGTGTTTTTCTGCCCCGGCTTCAGATATTTCGTGATATCGAAATAGAAAGAGTTGTAGCCGTAGGGCCAGTAGCCCACCTCTTCACCATTGATATATACTCTTGCATGGCTCATCGCCCCGTCGAACAGGATGGTGACCTTCTTCCCGGGAGTGAACTGAGGCACCGAGAACTCGTTGCGATACCATCCCACGCCCACAAAAGGCAGACCGCCGGTTCGTCCGGCATGCTCCATGGCCTTCTTCTGACCGTCTTGCGTGATTGCCACCTCCTGTTTGTCGTTCATATAACTGAACGGACCATATATCGCCCAGTCGTGAGGCACCGTTACCGACTGCCACCCACCATCGTTGAAGGCGGGCTTGATGAAGTCGGGGTTATCTTCGCGGGTGAACTTCCAGTTTTTCTCCAATAGGAACTCGCTGCGCACCTCTTCTGCAGAAAGGCCGGCAAGCAGACCAAACAATGTTACTAAAACAAGTGTACTGACTCTTCTCATAGCATTTTGATAGTTTTATTACTGTTTCGTCGGCGAAAATAGCTACTTTTGCGGCTTTCACGAACAAAAATTACAAAAAACTACCGCATATGTTGATTCAGCTGATAATAGTATTGATTGCCATAGTCATCGGAGCCCGTTTGGGCGGCATTGGACTGGGTGTTTTCGGCGGGCTGGGGCTCGCCGTTCTTGCGTTTGTGTTCGGGCTTGAGCCCACATCGCCGCCCATCGATGTGATGCTGATGATTGCTGCCGTCATTGCTGCTGCCAGCTGTATGCAGGCTGCGGGGGGGCTGGACCTGATGGTGAAGTGGACCGAGAAGCTACTCCGCCGCAACCCCTCGAAGATAACCTTGCTAAGCCCGATAGTGACCTACGTCCTCACCTTCATTGCCGGTACGGGGCATGTGGCTTATTCCGTTCTTCCGGTCATCGCGGAGGTGGCAACGGAGACAAAGATTCGTCCGGAGCGTCCTCTTGGCATTGCGGTCATTGCCTCCCAACAGGCCATCACCGCCAGTCCCATCTCGGCGGCAACGGTTGCGCTGTTGAGTCTGCTTATGGGGCAGGGCTATGATGTGACGTTGTTCGATATTCTGATGATATCCGCGCCATGTACGCTGATAGGTGTGTTGGTGGGCGCGTTTTACTCCATGCATGTGGGCAAGGAGCTGGAAGACGACCCCGAGTTTAAAAGACGTGTGGCAGAGGGTGAGTTCACTGCCCTTAGCTATGAGCTGAAGGACGTGAAGAACCATAAAGCGGCAGCCTGGTCGGTGGCAATATTCATCATTGCAACGGTGGGCATCGTGTTGTTTGGTTCGTCGAAGGGCCTCCGCGAAGCTATTCACATCGGGGCAATGCCGATGTCCTACATCATCGAGATACTTATGCTCTCGGCAGCTGCCATCATATTGTTGGTCACCCGCACCGACGGCATCAAGGCTGTTCAAGGCTCGGTGTTCTCGTCGGGTATGCAGGCTGTGGTTGCCATCTTCGGTATTGCTTGGATGGGCGATACGTTCATCGCGGGTAATATGGCGGAGATTAAAGGGTCGATAGAACAGATTGTGACCGATATGCCTTGGTTGTTTGGCATCGCCTTGTTCCTAATGTCCATACTATTGTTCAGCCAGGCGGCTACCGTACGTGCGCTCCTGCCCCTTGGATTGGCTTTGGGCATATCGCCTCTCATGCTTATTGCGCTCTTCCCGGCTGTTAACGGTTACTTCTTCATCCCGAACTACCCCACAGTGATTGCGGCAATCAACTTCGACCGCACGGGCTCCACCCATATCGGGAAATACATCCTCAACCACTCGTTCATGCTCCCGGGATTGATTGCCACGGGTGTGTCGGTAGGGTTGGGATTGCTTCTTATACAGTTGTTGTAGGTCCGCCGGAGGTTATTTGCGGACGGTGATGTGGAAGCACCCCTGTCTGCGCTCGTGCTTGATGTAGCAACGCTCGGCGCGACGCATGTCGCGAAGCACGGAGGCAAGCACCATCTTCAATTGGTCTTTGTCGATGTCCAGTTCATCGTTCTCCATCTTAGAGAACCTCACCCATGAGATATCGAAGGTTGTGCCATAGCGGTGGGCAGAGTTCTTGGAGGCATTGGTATTGCGGCGGCGCAGATTCTGCACGTCGTCGACAGTGCGGGTAACACTCGTCACCTTTATCCTATATCGCGGTGCATTGAGGTTCTGAAGCGAGTCTTGGAAACTACGTCCTATGTCTTCAAGCAATTCTGCTGCCTCGGGAATAAGGTAAGGAATGGAGTGCTTGAGCTCTTCCACCTCGTAATACTCGCATGTCTTAATCTCCTTCATCTTCTTCGAGGCATGCCCGGCCTCTTCTCGGTTTTTGATGGGCTTTATCCCTATCTTTTGGGCCATCGCCAGATGCAGGTCGTTAAGGTCGTTGAAGTCGCGGTTATAACTCCCGTTGTAACTGATTGGTTTCACCTCTCCGCGCTTCTTCGAGCAAGAGGGGAATGCAAGAAAAGTCAACATCACTGCCAACGCACCCAATATCTTTATCGAAAATCTCATTTTTCCTTGTTTTTGGGCACAAAAGTAATCAGAAATGCGCTCTTCTCCGTTCCCCCGGCTTTCATCTATGGCACAAATACCCTCAAACAGCCTCACCTCGCCCACAAGAAGGGTGGAAAATCGTCTTTCTTGCCTCAAAAATCCTACGCAAAGCTGTTGAAGTGCTTCAAAAGTACCATCCGAAAAAGTACAAACTTCTGAAGTGCTTCAAAAGTATCGCCCGAAGAAATACAAACTTTCGAAGTGCTTCAAAAGTATCGCCCGGAAAAGTACAAACTTCTGAAGTGCTTCAAAAATATCGCCCAAAGAAGCACAAACTTCTGAAGTGCTTCAAAAGTATTACCCGAAGAAATACAAACTTTCGAAGCACTTCAAAAGCATCGCCCAAAGAAGCACAAACTTCTGAAGTGCTTCAAAAGCTTCACCCGGAAAATTTCAAACTATTGAAGCACCTCTTAGGCGTCACGGAAACTCGGCGAAGAAGGAAAACCCACTTTCAGATTACGCCGGACCTACAGCGAAGAAAGAAATGTACTAAATTTGCCGAACCGAAAACAAAAACAAAGAAAACCGCAAAGGAAAGAGAACAAACGGATGATAGAGAGGATATATATTTTGGAAAGCGTCGACCCGGTAATTTTCTACGGGGTAAACAATGCTAATATGCAACTTATCAAGACACTGTTTCCCAAGCTTCGCATCGTTGCACGGGGCAACGTGATGAAGGTGATTGGCGACGAAGACGAATCCGAATTGTTTCTGAAGAAAATCCGTGAGGTGGAGAAATACTGCGAGGAGTTTAATTCCCTGACCGAAGACGTTATCATCGACATCGTAAAAGGCAAGAACCCTCCCGTTGCAAAGCAGGAGAACCTCATCATCCACGGGATGAACGGGAGGGCGATAGTTGCCCGCAACGAGCATCAGCAGTCGTTGGTGAAGGCCTTCGAGGAGAACGACCTTGTGTTTGCCACCGGGCCGGCGGGTACGGGCAAAACTTTCGTGGCAATAGCCCTCGCCGTAAGAGCCCTCAAGAACAAAGAGGTGAGGAAAATCATCCTCAGCCGCCCGGCAGTGGAAGCCGGCGAGAAGCTCGGGTTTCTTCCCGGCGAGATGAAAGACAAACTCGACCCCTACCTTCAGCCGCTATATGATGCCCTCCAGGATATGATTCCCGGCACAAAGCTGAAGGAATATATGGAGAGCAACGTGATTCAGATTGCCCCGCTGGCGTTTATGCGCGGAAGGACGCTAAACGACGCCGTTATCATCCTCGACGAGGCGCAGAACACAACGACGCATCAGATAAAGATGTTTCTCACCCGCCTTGGGATGAATGCCAAGATGATTGTCACCGGCGACATGACGCAGATTGACCTTCCTTCCACGGCTGTATCCGGATTGGTGCAAGCCATGCAGATACTGAAGAACGTGAAAGGGATAGGCAAGGTGGAGTTCGACAAGAAAGACATTGTGCGCCACCGGTTGGTGCAGCGCATCGTTGAGGCATACGACAAGTTCGACGGCAAGAAGAAAGCCGCCCCCACAGAAGCAACAGACAAGACATTAAAACAATAACACATAAAAAACAATTGGTCATGAAAAAGGCTTTAGTTAAGACAGACTACAATTTCCCGGGACAGAAGAGTGTCTATCACGGTAAGGTGCGCGACGTGTATAACATCAACGACGAGGTGCTTGTGATGGTTGCCACCGACCGTATCTCGGCATTCGACGTAGTGCTACCCGAAGGTATCCCCTACAAGGGTCAGATGTTGAACCAGATTGCCGCCAAGTTCCTTGACGCAACAACCGACATTTGTCCGAACTGGAAGTTGGCATCGCCCGACCCAATGGTTACCGTGGGCGTGCAGTGCGAGGGCTTTCCCGTTGAGATGATTATCCGCGGCTATCTCTGCGGCAGCGCATGGCGTGCCTACAAGAGTGGCGTGCGCGAGATATGCGGCGTGAAACTGCCGGAGGGCATGAAGGAGAACCAACGTTTCCCCGAGCCCATCATCACCCCGACAACAAAGGCTGCCGTTGGGACGCACGACGAAGACATCTCGAAGGAAGAAATCCTTCGTCAGGGCCTCGTCTCGGAAGCCGACTATGCCGTGATTGAGAAATATACCCGCGAACTCTTCAAGCGCGGTTCGGAGATTGCCGAGAAGCGTGGACTGATTTTGGTTGACACCAAGTATGAGTTTGGCAAACGTGACGGTAAAATCTACCTCATCGACGAAATCCATACCCCCGATTCTTCGCGCTATTTCTATCTCGAAGGCTACCAGGACCGCTTCCTCAAAGGCGAGCCTCAGAAGCAGCTCTCCAAGGAGTTTGTGCGCGAATGGTTGATGGAAAACGGTTTCCAAGGCAAAGCCGGACAGAAGGTTCCCGAAATGACCCCGGCAATTGTTGAGGGCATCAGCAACCGCTACATCGAGTTGTTTGAGCATATCACCGGCGAGAAGTTCGTTAAAGGCGACGCCGACAACCTGCTTGAGCGCATCGAGAAGAATGTTACTGACTATCTAAGCAAGAAGTAAATCATGAAGTACGGTTCGGAACAGATTCTGCCCTACAACAACGAGGAGCACAAGAGCACACAGATTGGACGTATGTTCAACTCCATCGCGGGCACCTACGACGTGCTGAACCATACACTCTCGTTTGGTATAGATAGGATTTGGCGCAGAAAGGGTATCGCCTATCTGCGCCCCTTTTCTCCCAAAACGATACTCGACATCGCAACCGGGACGGGCGACCTTGCCATCGCCATGCAAAAGACGCTTGGGGCAGACAAGATTGTCGGTGCCGACATCTCGGAGGGGATGATGAAGGTGGGGAGTGAGAAAGTGGAGAAGGAAGGCCTCTCGGACCATATCTCGTTCGAGGAGCAAGACTGCTTGGCACTCACCTACCCCGACAACTCGTTCGACGCCGTCACCGCCGCCTTCGGAGTGCGTAACTTTGAAAACATCGAAAAGGGAATAGCCGAGATGCATCGGGTATTGAAGCCCGGCGGCCATCTCATGATTCTTGAGCTTTCCACTCCGGAGCATTTCCCCATGAAACAGCTCTACGCCATCTATTCAAAGACAATCATCCCGTTTGTGGGGCGGTTGCTCTCGAAGGAGAAGGCAGCCTACCGCTACCTGCCGGAGTCCATTAGGGTTGTTCCTCAGGGCAAGGTGATGAGGGAACTGCTCACGCGCCGAGGGTTCAAAGATGCAGAAGCACGCACCCTTACCTTCGGAATATGTTCGTTATATACAGGTACAAAAGAATAACTAAAGAAGAATATTATGCAGAAATACGGTTTATTGGGATATCCGCTCGGGCATTCGTTCTCAAAGAATTATTTCAACCAGAAATTTGAGGCGGAAAACATTGATGCCAAGTATGTAAATTTCGAGATTCCGAACATCCGCGACATAAAGAACGTGCTGAAAGAAAATCCCGAACTGAAGGGGCTCAACGTTACGCTCCCCTACAAAGAGCAAGTGATTTCTTACCTGGATGATTTGGACGAAGACGCACGCGCCATCGGTGCCGTCAATGTTATTAAGTTTACCAAAGGCCACTTCGGCAAGACCAAACTCATAGGCTACAACTCCGATGTCATCGGGTTCATGCGCTCTATTGAGCCGTTCCTCAACGACACACACCGCAAAGCCCTTATTCTTGGTACCGGCGGAGCCTCGAAGGCTGTCTTCCACGGCTTGAAGCAACTGGGCGTTGAAGCCACATTGGTGTCGCGCAAGCAAAAAGACAACTGCATCACCTACGAGGACATCACCAAAGACACAATGCGCGAGTATACGGTAATTGTCAATACCACCCCGCTCGGCATGTTCCCCAACGTCAACAGCTGTCCTAACATCCCTTACGACGAACTGACGCCCGACCATCTGCTCTACGACCTGCTCTATAACCCCGACGAGACACTCTTCATGAAGAAGGGCAAAGAGAAAGGCGCCGTGGTGAAGAACGGGCTCGAGATGCTGCTTCTCCAAGCTTTTGCCGCATGGGAGATATGGCAGAAAGAATAGTGGACTTCAAACCCTAAACCTCAAGAATGAACAATCTATTCCTCTTCAGTACGATTGAACTGATATTGATGAGTGTGACAGGCGGATTGTTTCTTATCCAGCTCTCATACCACCTCATCACCTATGCCCGCCCCCTGAGACGGGCAAAAAAGAAGCCGGCGGAAACATCCGGGGCAAAACCGGCGGTCTCCGTTATTGTCTACGCTAAGAACGATTCGGAGAACCTCAGCGAACATCTCCCGGCTCTGTTGAACCAAGATTACCCGGAGTATGAGGTCATAGTCATCAACGACGGGTCTACCGACGAGACCAACGAGGTGCTGAAGCTGTTCCAGAACGAATACTCCCACCTCTATTACACCTACGTCCCGGACGAGGTGAAATATCTCAGCCGCAAAAAGCTTGCGCTCACCATCGGTATCAAGGCTGCCAAGAACAACATCCTTCTCTTCACCGAAGCCAACTGCCTGCCTATGGACAAAGGATGGGTGGCTGCCATGGCACAGAGTTATACCTCCGCTACAAGCATCGTTCTTGGTTTCTGCGCCTATGGTCCGCATAAAGGGTTTCTCCACAAACTCATCGCCTACGACAATCTGGTAAGGGGACTGCAATATCTCTCGTCAGCCCTCGCCGGAAGCCCCTACACCGGAGACGGCCGCAACCTCTCCTACCGCAAGGATTTGTTTTTCTCCCACAAGGGATACTACAAATCGCTAAACCTTCATGCCGGTGACGACGATTTGTTTGTCAACGAATCGGCAACAAAGAAGAACACCCACGTGGTGTATTCTCCGGAGAGCATCACCAAGATGGCCAAGGTGGAGTGCTTCAGCATATGGAAAGAGATGAAGGTGTCGCGTGCGGCAACGCAGCGGTTCTACCGAGGATGGCACCTCACCTTCTTCAGGATGGAGAGCCTCAGTTATTTCTTGTTCTTCGCCGCCGTAATAGCCTGCGTGACGATTGGTATCCTTGGCAACTGGCTCGTCGCCGTATTGGCTGGCTTGCTCTTCCTCTTAAGATTCGTCTGCAAAGCCGTTGTGTTTCACAAATCTTCCAAGATGCTGCAGCAAAAGCCCGTAACAAGTCTGCTGTTTTTACTTGAACTAATCCTGCCGATATTCAATCTATACGTGAGGATTTACCGTATGTTCCGTGGGAAGAACGATTATACGTTCCGATTGGGCGGGAAATAGAAACCCCTACTCAAACCGGATGCTCTTGGCGGGGTCTATCTTGGTAATCAGATAAGAGGGACCAAGCATCGTAAGCATCGACACTGCAAGAGCCCCGACATTGAGCAGTATGAATGCGGGCACGCTCAGTTCGATGGGCACCGCATCAAGGTAGTAGGTCGACGCATCCAGTTTTATGATATGGAAATGCGACTGTATCACACATATCGCAAGCCCAATAACATCGCCCCAAAGCATCCCCTTCCCTATCAAGAAGAAGGATATATAGAGA